>JANYHP010000172.1 GCA_025359005.1 Hyphomicrobiaceae bacterium
CCGGGGAGCAGCGGCGGGTTGCTAAACGCCATTGTCGGTAGCCTGATCATGACGGTGCTGGGCGTGCTGGTGGGCACGCCCATCGGCATCCTGGCCGGGACTTATCTGGCTGAATACGGGCGGCACGCGCGCATCAGCAGCGTCATCCGCTTCATCAACGACATTCTTCTGAGTGCGCCGTCGATCGTCATCGGCTTGTTCGTCTACACGCTGGTTGTCGCGCCGATGGGGCATTTCTCAGCCTTTGCGGGTGTGATCGCGCTGGCCATCCTGGTGATCCCGGTCGTGATCCGAACGACGGAGGACATGCTGCGGCTGGTGCCGGATCAACTGCGCGAAGCGGCCGCGTCGGTCGGCATGCCGCGTGCCACCATGATCCGCAACATCGCCTACAAGGCGGCGCGGGCGGGCATCGTCACGGGCGTGCTGCTGGCGATTGCACGGGTGAGTGGTGAGACAGCTCCAATTCTGTTTACGGCTCTCAACAACCAGTTCTGGAGCCTCAATCTCAATGCACCGATGGCCAGTCTGCCGGCGGTCATTTTCCAGTTCGCGCTTTCGCCCTATGCTGACTGGCAAAGCCTTGCGTGGACGGGTGCAATGCTGATCACTTTCGCGGTCCTACTGCTCAGCATCGCCGCGCGTGCCTATGGTTCGAAAGGACAATCGACATGAATTCGATCAATCTGGCTCAAGTAGCCGCGAGCGATATCGTCATCCCGGGGCTGGTCGAGCGCATCTCAGTGCGCAATCTTGATTTCTACTATGGGCAGTCCAAAGCGCTGAAATCAATCTCGCTGCCGCTCTATGCCAATCGCGTGACGGCGTTCATCGGCCCGTCGGGGTGCGGCAAGTCCACGCTGCTGCGCGTGATGAACCGCATGTACGACCTCTATCCCGGTCAGCGCGCCGAGGGTGAGGTTTTGCTGGATGGCCAGAACGTTCTGTCGCCGGCGATGGATCTCAACCTGCTGCGGGCGCGCGTCGGCATGGTGTTCCAGAAGCCGACGCCGTTTCCGATGTCGATCTACGACAATATCGCTTTCGGCATCGGACTGTATGAAAAGCTCTCCAAGTCGGAGATGGACGGCCGGGTGGAGCAGGCGTTGCGCCGGGCAGCGTTGTGGGACGAAGTGAAAGACAAGCTGCGGACCAGCGGGCAGGGCCTGTCCGGCGGACAACAGCAGCGGCTGTGCATTGCGCGCACGGTGGCCATCAAGCCTGAAGTGATTTTGCTGGATGAGCCGTGCTCGGCGCTTGATCCGATCTCGACGGCGCGGATCGAAGAACTGATCGAGGAGCTGAAAGCCGACTACACCATCGCTATCGTCACGCACAACATGCAGCAGGCCTCGCGCACGTCCGACAACACCGCCTTCATGTATCTGGGCGAGCTGATCGAGTTCGGTCCGACCGAACAGGTTTTCACGACGCCGCGCGAGAAGCGCACGCAGGACTACATCACCGGTCGGTTCGGCTGAGACGGCGTCCGCCGCGCCGCAATCGCCGGGTCTTCAGACTTTCGGAGCTGTCATGAACGATCATATCGTCAAATCTTTCGATCAGGATCTTGCGGAACTCGATCGGCTGGTGGCCGAGATGGGCGGGCTTGCAGAGAACCTGCTGGCTGATGCCTTTTCAGCGCTGGAGCGTCGCGATCCAGGCCTCGCCGAGCGCGCCATTGCCAGCGACCGCACGATTGATCTTTTGGAGCGGCAGATCCAGGAGCGCGCCATCGTCATGATTGCGCGCCGGCAGCCTCTGGCCAATGACCTGCGCCACGTGATGACGGTGTTGAAGATCGCCAGCGACCTCGAGCGCATCGGCGATCTGGCGAAGAACATCGCCAAGCGTGCAATGGCGGTCTCCGGCGATAATCGCCCGCGGCAATTGATCAATGGGCTTGGGCATATGTGCGAACTCGCGCACCAGCAGCTCAAGGACGTGCTCGACGCGCTCGGCACCCGCGATATCGCCAAGGCGCTGGCGGTCTGGCACGGTGACCAACGCCTCGACGACCTTTACAATTCGGTGTTCCGCGAGCTGCTCACGTACATGATGGAAGATCCCCGCAACATCGGCCTGTGCACGCACTTGCTGTTCGGCGCCAAGAACATCGAGCGCATCGGCGATCACACCACCAACATTGCCGAGAACGTGCACTATCTCGTCACCGGGACCATGCTCACCGACGACCGGCCAAAGGGCGAAGAGGCGGCACCGGTTCTCTTCGGAGCCGCGAACTGACGATGGCAGCACGCATTCTGTTGATCGAGGACGACAACGCCATCCTCGCCCTGCTCGACTACAATCTCGGCGCCGCGGGGTACGAGACGAGCACCGCCACGTCAGCGGAGGAAGGGGAATTGCTGCTGGCAGAGCAATCGTTCGATCTGCTTCTGCTCGACTGGATGTTGCCGGAAATGTCGGGCATCGAGTTCTGCAAGCGGATACGGCGCAGCGACAAGACGCCGGCGCTGCCCATTCTGATGTTGACGGCGCGCGGCGAAGAGGCGGACAAGGTGCGCGGTCTCGCCACCGGCGCCGACGACTACGTGGTGAAACCCTTCTCGGTCCCTGAATTGCTGGCGCGGATCGGCGCGCTGCTGCGCCGCTCGGCGCCGGAGCGGGTTGCCGATGTGCTGGCGCACGGCGATATCTCGCTCGACCGGCAGGCGCATCGTGTGATGCGGGGGCCGCGCCCGGTCAGCGTTGGTCCGACGGAGTATCGTTTGCTGGAAGTCATGCTGGAGAGTGCTGGTCGCGTGCTGAGCCGTGGCCAACTGATCGATCGCGTCTGGGGAAACACGGCCGAGATCGACGAACGCACAGTGGACGTCCATATCGGCCGCCTCCGCAAGGCGTTGACGCACGGCCCCGAGGCCGATCCCATCCGCACCGTGCGCGGCGCCGGCTATACGCTCGACACCGCGCATTGAGCGGCGCCGTCATTACCACCAGCGGCGATACCAGGGGGTGTTGTAGGCCGTTTCGCCATTGTGCTTGAGCCGCGTGATGTCGGTGCTGGCGCGTTCGACTTCGGCATTGAGGCGGGCGCGCTCGGCAGGGCTCACGTACCCGTCGGCTTTGGCGATACGTTCGTCGCGGGCGATCTGGCGCTGCTCTCGCATGAGGACATTGTATTCGCGCGGGGAGAGTTGGCCGGAGCGACGCCCGTCCTCGATGCGCTGCATTTCGCGGACGCGTTTGGCGTCGATGTCGGCGGTGGAATTCCAGCCGTTGTCGGCAGCGTGGGCACTGGTCGCGGCGGCAATAACCAGCGCGGTGGCGAGGGCGAAGCGGTTCATCGGTCGTTTCCTTTCGGGTTTGGCCCCGTCTTATTTGAACACACTACGTGTTGCTGTCTGACCGGCGGCTGAAGTGCCCGTTCATCCGCGGTTTACCGGTGCGCCCGCATGTGCCAATCCCACCTCTGAACTGGTGCATGGCCGCTTGTGCAGGTGTGGCCGATATTGCTAGGCCAGCGCGGTCGACCTATTGGATGGGGCCCGCCATGACCACCGAACTGCTCACCGGTCTGCTCGTTTTTACGTTCGTGTCGTCGATTACGCCGGGGCCGAACAATGTGATGCTGCTGGCGTCGGGTGTGAACTTCGGGTTCTGGCGTACGCTGCCGCACATGGCCGGCATCACCATCGGGTTCGGCGTCATGGTGCTGCTGGCGGGGCTTGGGGCGGGGCACGTCTTCGGCCGGTGGCCGCAGCTCTACGGCATCCTCAAGATTGTCAGCATCGTCTACATGCTGTGGCTGGCGTGGCAGATCGCGACAGCGGGAACGGTGGTGACGGACGGTCGGTCAACGGCACTGAACGCTGTCGCGCGTCCCATGACTTTTCTCGAGGCAGCGCTGTTCCAGTGGGTCAATCCCAAGGGCTGGACCATGTGCCTTGGCGCAATTTCGGCATACACGCTGCCTGACCGCTATATTCCCAGCATGCTGCTGGTGGTCGCGGCGTTCGTGGGGTGGAGCCCACTGAGCGTCTCGCTATGGACGATCTTCGGCGTGCGCTTGCGCGGGCTGCTGTCGGACCCGCGCCGCGTCGGTATATTCAATGGCGTGATGGCGCTGTCGCTTGTCGCGTCGCTGTGGCCGGTGCTTTCGGAGTATTGGCGGTGATCGTCATGCGGATCAACGCAGCAATATGGGGATCAGCGCAGCAATCCTTTGCGGATCAATTCGGGCGTGAGGCTTGGTCGCTTGAAGACAGTGTCGTCGATCGGGGCAGTGTGCACGGGGCGTGCTGGCGACTGATGGCTGAGTGCATAAAGCTGCAGCCCTGCCCCGATATCGGCAAAAGTCACGCCGACACCGTGGCGGCCGCGATGGCGCAATTCGCAGGCCACGACAATGCCCTGCTCGTCGACGGCGAGTGAAAATTTGGCAGGCAGCCATTCCGGAACTGGGAGTTCCAGCAGCGCGCCGCCTTCAGACACGTTGCGGACCTTGCAGGCAATGCGGCGCTGCCCGGGGGTGACGATCCAGGCGTGCCAAAGGGTGGTGCGACGGCCGAACTGACGGCGCTCAACGGGCGCGCGGAAGGCGCCTGGCGATGGCCTGACGCTCGACGCAGGATTGATTGCGTGACGCTCTGATGCGGTTGGGTGCATGGGCATTGCAGCGGCCCTCTCGACAAATATATCCGTAACGGCCCCCCATCCCATGGCCGCGCGATTTGACGTCTCCTACGCTGAGGGTAGGCCGCAATTGTTAAGAAGGATTTTCAATTCGGCACAATATTTGTGCGCGATTGGATTGATTCGCCGCTGTGCCGAAACGCGGTCAGGGGCGAGCGGCAGGCAACAAGACGGTGAAGGTGGAGCCGACGCCGGGCGTTGAGGTGACGCGCAGGTCGCCACGATGCCGGTTGACGATGTGCTTGACGATGGCGAGGCCGAGGCCGGTGCCGCCACGTTCGCGACTTTCCTTGGCGCTGACCCGGTAGAAGCGCTCGGTGAGGCGCGGCAAATGTTCGGCGGCGATGCCGATGCCGTCGTCCGTGACGGTGATGGCGAACCGATCACCGAGGGCCGCGAGCGCGACCTGGATCTTGCCACCGGCGCGGCCGTATTTGATGGCGTTCTGCACCAGGTTCTGGATGATCTGTGCCAACTCGTCGGCGTCGCCGACGACGGGGGCGGGCGCGACGGCGATATCGGTCTCGATAGTAATATGGCCCGTCGCCGCGAGTGGCCGCATGGCGGCGATCACCTCGTTGAGTATGGGGGCAAGGTCGATCGTCGCGGTCGGGGCCACGTGCTCGCGCATCTCGATGCGGCTCAGCGACAGCAGATCGTCGATGAGGCGGGACATGCGGGAGGCCTGTTCCTGCATGATGGCGAGGAAGCGGTCGCGGGCGCTCGGATCGTCGCGAGCGGCGCCCTGGAGCGTTTCGACGAAGCCTTTCAGGGAAGCCAAGGGCGTGCGCAGTTCATGGCTGGCGTTGGCGACGAAATCAGCGCGCATACGGGAGAGCTGGTCCTGCTCGGTCATGTCACGAAGGATGACGATGACGGCGGGGGCGCTCATGTCGTCGCTCGCGCGCAATGGGATGATGCGGATGTCGAGCGTGCGTTCCAATGGCGGCGGCAGGCGGACGTCAAGCGCCAACGGCTCGCTGGTGGCCAAGGCGGTGTCGACGCCGCGGAGCAGCTCGGGGACGCGAGAGATCTGCGCGAGGCGGCGGCCGACGGCGATGGGATAGAGCGCGTGCGATGGCCTGTTGGCCGCAAAGACGAGGCCGGTACGATCGAGGATGAGGGCTGCGTCGGGTAGTCCGGCGATGACGGTTGAAAGCAGGCGCTCGACGCTGTCGGCGGTCTCGGGAGCGGCCGTGGCGGCGGTTGGTGCCGTGTGCGGAACTACTGGTTCGAGAGCGGCTGCCGGTTGATTGACGGACTGTCTATCCGTTCGGCTGAACTGCGTTGCCATGCCGATGACGGCCAGGAGCGTGGCCAGGCCCCAAGTCCAACGCAGGGCGCCGAAGGCTATGAGTGCAGCAACGAGGATCGCTGCGCTGGCGACCACATCACGAAGCGATAAAGTGACATGGGCTCGAGACTGCTTGGCAAGGGCCGTCAACGCGTCGTCGATGGAGCGGCGCCGAGGCCCGGGGTTCGGTCCGCTGATCATCGATCGATGCCCCGCGTGGCGGGGCATCGGATGAATGGCCACGGACGGGTTCTTGCCCGCTGCACGCTCAGCTCAGAGCGACGTTGGCGGCGCTTTCTGGCAACTCCTCGCCAAAGCAGCGCTGGTAGAACTCGGCGACCAGCGGGCGCTCCAGCTCGTCGCACTTGTTGAGGAACGTGAGCCGGAAGGCGAAACCGATGTTGCCGAAGATCTCGGCATTTTCGGCCCAGGTCATGACCGTGCGCGGACTCATGACGGTGGACAGGTCGCCGTTGATGAAGGCCTGTCGGGTCAGGTCGGCCACGCGGACCATGTTGGAGACCTGCTTCTTCTTGGCGTCCGTCTTGGCGAAGGCCTTGACCTTGGCCAGAACGATGCGCGCCTCGTCGTCATGGGGCAGATAGTTGAGGGTCGAGACGATCGACCAGCGGTCCATCTGGCCCTGATTGATCTGCTGCGTACCGTGATAGAGGCCGCTGGTGTCGCCGAGACCGATGGTATTGGTGGTGGAGAACAGGCGGAATGCCGGGTGGGGCCGGATCACCTTGCTTTGATCGAGCAGGGTCAACTTGCCGGAGACCTCGAGCACGCGCTGGATGACGAACATCACGTCGGGGCGGCCGGCGTCGTATTCGTCGAACACGAGGGCGACATTGTTCTGCAGCGCCCAGGGCAGGATGCCCTCGCGGAACTCGGTGACCTGCTTGCCGTCTTTCAGCACGATGGCGTCCTTGCCGACGAGATCGATGCGGCTGACGTGGCTGTCGAGGTTGACGCGGACGCAGGGCCAGTTGAGGCGGGCTGCGACCTGCTCGATGTGGGTCGATTTGCCGGTGCCGTGGTAGCCCTGGATCATGACGCGGCGGTTGTGCTTGAAACCGGCCAAAATCGCGAGGGTGACGTCACGGTTGAAAAGATAATCCGGATCGAAGTCGGGCACGTGATCGGTGCGCTCCCGATAGGCGGGAACTTCAAGATCACTTTCGATGCCGAAGGCCTTGCGGACTGACAGCGTCGTGTCGGGGAGACCAGGGGTGCCGGCCGGTTGGGCCGCGGAGGGTGCAGGCGCGCGCATGGATGGTCTCGAAGTCCTCATCAGGGGCCGCCGCGTGTTGTTGCACGGGGCGCGCCGATGCCTCTCAAGTCAGCTCACGGCGTGAGCCAGCAACGGTTCCGGGAGATGCTGGTCGGCCTGCGATGGCGAGAGCGCCATCCGGCCGCAAAATAGCCCCAGGGGCGCGAAACACGTCAGACGTGGCCCGCGGATTTCAAAATGTTATAGGCTTGGATGATTTCGCGCAACGTGTCCTCGGACCGGGTGTCGCCGCCGTTGGCATCGGGGTGGTGGAGCTTCACGAGCTCTTTAAAGCGGGCCTTGATGTCGGCCTTGTTGGCTGTTTCCGGCAGGTTCATGGTTTCAAGCGACTTGCGTTCGAGGGGACGGACGTAGCGTCGCGGCTCCTCTTTCGCACCTGCCATGCGTTTGGCGCGGTAGGCGAAAAACTCCTGGGCGGTCTTGGTGCGCGGGCTTTGGAGCTGGTCTGGGTCTGACGAGCGGGCGTTGCGGGCGGTGCCGTGATCGAGGGCCTCGGCGCCGGTTTTCCAGGTGGGCCGGTGGCCGGTTGCCGCGTCCTTCTGGAACTGGGCGACCTGGGCGTCGGACATGCCGTCGAAATAGTTGTAGCTGGCGTTATATTGCCGCACGTGGTCGATGCAGAACATATAATAGCGGCCGTCGCCGCCGCGGGCCCTGGGCGCCTTGTGCGTGCCCGGGTGCTCGCAACCGCTCCAGTTGCAGCCCTGCGGGACGGGTTTCTTGCTGGCGGCGCCACGCCCCGAGGTGACGCGGATGGCGTCGAAGTATTTTGATGTCGGTTTCATGGGGTGAGTATCGGGTTCCAGAGCCGGTTGCGCAAGATCTTGACAGTTACGCGGTGGCGGCGCGTTGCATCGTTACCATCGTATATCTGACTTATATTTATGCAGAGGACGTCGATCATGGCCGCGCCTACTCCTGTTGAAACTGCGATCCGCGAGAAGCTGGCTCGGGCGATGCCGCTGCAGCATCTCGACGTGGTCAACGAAAGCCACCTGCACGCCGGACATCGCAGCTCGCCGGGGACCGGCGACAGCCATTTCCGTCTGAAGATCGTTTCAGCGCAATTTGCGGGGCTCGGGCGGGTCGCGCGGCAGCGGCTGGTCAACCAGGCGCTGGCGGAGCTTATCGGCGCGCCGATCCATGCGCTCGCCATGGAGACGCTGGCGCCGGGCGAAGAGCGCCACGGTTGAGATTTTTCCACAGTATACTGCTCTTAAATTTTTATACTTGTCAGCGCGTTGCGCCGTTGGTCCGGCCTATGGCACCGCGGCCATAGGCAGTGTGACCGAGAGGTTCTATACAGCCTTCAAAATCATGACACCGCGTATCGGTGCGCGCGGGGGGCTGTTATGAAGGTATCGTGCTGCATCGGGGTCAGATATCCGATTTAGTCCTGCAGCATCTTTTGGCGTTGGGGTCTCGTTGCGTCGTCAGTTGGATCGTGAAGTGCGTTCTTGCGCGGCAGTTTTGCCGCGGCTGAGGATGTGCGTCTGGTCGTCGACGTCGGTGATAATCGCGACAACCGTGCTGCTGTCGGCCTGTTCCGGGCTGCAATTGCCGCAAAACAAGCCGCAGCCGCTGTTCGACAAAGAGAAGATGGCGTCGCTGGACGGGCGCAGCGTCTGGGCGTCACGGCAGGCGGTGCCGGTGGTGGCGAGTAATGGCGTATGTGCGCCGGCTGGAACCAGCGATTTCATGCTGCCGGCAGAGACGTGGGCTCGGCACGTGCCGGCGCGGCGCGAGCTGACGATGCGGTATTCGCCGGGGGACCGGGTTAACCTGTTGGTGCCCGGCTCGCCGGAGTTCAGTGGCGATTACGCCGTCAATGCGGATGGGCGGATCATCCTGCCGTTCGCGAGCGAGGTGGAGGCGATCGGGCTCACCAACAGCGAGTTGAGCAAACGCATCGAAGCGGCCCTCATCAAGTCCAACGTCTTCAAGGCCGAGAAGTTTCTCATCAGCGTCCGGCCGGTGATGTACGCGCCAATCAACATCACGGTGGCGGGAGCGGTGTTCAATCCCGGCCGGATGACGGTCAACCATATTGCGCCTGCCGACAAGGTCGAGCGCTCGTTCACCAAGTTCGGTGACAGCCCCATGGACCGCTTCATTGCAACCGCGTTGCGGACGGCTGGCGGCATCCGTCCCGATGCCGATCTTTCGCGCGTCACTGTCCGGCGCGGCAAGCAAACATTCGTGCTCAATTGGCAAGGCGCCCTGACCGGCGCGCCGGTGGACGACATGCCGCTCATCGAAGGGGATCACATCCAGGTGCCGGAGGCGCCGTGCTTCCAGTCGGCGCTGGTGCGGCCGTCGCAGATCACGCCACCCGGGGTTCGCGTGTTCATGTCGAACCTGTCGCAGCCTGGCGGCAGTGGTGCTGGGTACAACAGCGCGCGCGATGTCGGCGCTGTGCCCTATGGCACACGGTTGCTCGCGGGCTTGGTTTCAGCAAGCTGCGTCGGGGGGTCGCGGGCGTCGAACGCGGCACGCTATGCCGTTCTCATCAGTCGCAATCCGAAGACACTGGAGACCGAGGTCATCCAACGCTCCATCGAGGACATGGTGCTCAGCCCGGATCGCGACACCGTCAATCCGTATCTGATGCCCGATGACGCGATCGCCTGTTACGACAGCGCCGTTACGGATGTGCGCGAAGTGGCGAGTACCATTCAATCGCTGCTGCTGCCCGGAGCGACGTGGAAGGCTGCGGGCGGCAAGTAACGGACTGGTTGATACGTTTTGGCGCGGCGTCAGCTGGATGCAAAATACTGCAGTCGGGCGTATCCTTGCGCGTTGGCATTGCAGGAACCATCGACACGTGACCGGTTCACGGGACAAAGATCTGAAGCGCGGCAAGACCGTGGAAGACTTGCGCTATCTGGCGCAGGTCGGTGATCGGGTGCGGGCTGCGCGCGATCGCGGCGGCTTGACGCGGCGGGCGCTGTCGGAGGCCTCGGGCGTTTCAGAGCGCTATCTCGCGGATCTGGAATCGGGCGCGGGCAACGCCTCGCTGATCCTGCTGCGGCGCGTTTCGGTGGCTCTCGGAATGCCGTTGGACGCGCTTGTGGCGGAGCGGCCAGAGTCCACCCCGGAGATGATCGCTGTGGTGGCCGCTTTGGACCGGCTATCGCCGCGGGAGCTGGTGCAGGCGCGGCATCTTATCATGCGTGCCGTTCCGGCCAGCACGCGCGGACCGAACGGGCGCATCGCGCTCATCGGCCTGCGCGGCGCGGGGAAAACGACGGTCGGGCGTGCGCTGGCGACAACGCTCGGCGTGCCATTCGTGGAACTCGATCGGGAGATCGAGCGGGCTGCGGGGATGGAACTTGCAGAGATCTTCGCGCTGCAGGGCACGGATAGCTATCGGCAGCACGAGCTGAATTGCCTCGAAGCGGTGATCGGTCAACACGAGCGGGCGGTGATTGCGACGGGCGGCGGGTTGGTGTCCGAACCGGCGGCGTACGAACTGCTTTTGGCGACGTGCCGTGTGGTGTGGCTGAAAGCGGCACCGGAAAGCCATATGGCGCGCGTGGCAGCGCAGGGTGATCTCAGGCCGATGGCGGATAATCCCCGGGCGATGGAAGATCTGCGGGCGATCCTCGAGCGGCGGCAACCGCTTTATGCGCGTGCGCATGTGGTGGTGGAGACGTCGGAGACGACGCCGGAGCAAGCCGTGCGCGCGGTGCTCGATGTGATCGGCGACGCCAAACCCGCGCGGCGCTGAACGGGCGGCGGGCTGTCAAGGCGTTCTCCACAGGGTGTGAGATTTCTTGGGATTTCTTGGGATCATTCCGAGCTGCAACTTGTGGGCTCGGGGTTGTCGCTTTTAAGGTCCGGCCACGATGGGCTTTGAGTGTGCGTGCCCGCGCGTAAGGCACAGGCGCTTGAGTGTGCCCTTTGTATTCGAGGATCGCATATGTCGACATTGCAGAAGGCCGCGCAGGACCAGCTCCGCCAGTTCATCGAACAGATCGAGCGGCTGGAAGAAGAGAAGAAGGCGCTGGGATCGGATATCCGTGACAAATTCCTGGAAGCCAAGAGCACGGGCTTCGACGTCAAGGTGATGCGGCAGATCATACGGCTGCGCAAAAAATCGAAGTCGGAGCGGCAGGAAGAGGACAGCCTGTTGGAAGTCTACATGCACGCGCTCGGCATGCTGGGTGAAAGCGCGGCCGACATCGCGCTGCAACGCTTCAGCGCGGAAACCGGCGAGCCCGACATCATGGATGCGGCAGAGTGAGCGGCTGACGACGCGGGGGGCGCTCCGGCCACGGGCTATCCTTTGGAACGGGCGAATTTTTTTAAGCGGGCGATCCTGGGTCGCCCGTTTTTTGCTGTTCCTGGCGGTTCAACGCCGAACTGCAGGCGACTCGAGCGGCAGGTCTTTTGAGCGCCAGGCAAGGTAGAGTTCGAGCGCGACGTAGTCGGGACTGCCGAAGGGGAGAATCTCGGCGCGGACGCCCAGACTGCACGCACGTAGTCGCCGATGCAGAGAGCCCATGGTCTGCCATTCCAGGCGATAACCGGGCCAGCCCAGGGTTTGACCTTGGCTGATGGTGTCGCCGCGCAGCTTCTCGCCGACGTTGTCATCGTGGCATTGGGCGCAGGCAAGATTGAGTTGACCCTGCCGCGTCATGTAAAATGCGCGGCCGCGTTCGAAGTGGGCAGCAGCGGGTCCGTCGACGGTGACCTGGCGGGGCATGCCGCGCGATTGAATGGTCACGTAGGCGGTCAATGCGAGGAGCTGGGCGCTTTCGTAGGTGTAAGCGGGCGCATGCATATGCTGCTCGCGGCATTGATTGATGCGGCTTTCGAGGTTGAGCAGTTGGCCCGATTTTGGATCGAGTTTCGGATAGGTCGCGGCGATGCCCTTCATGCTCTGAGTGCCGTCGGCATGGCAGGTGGCGCAGGATTTGTTTTCAGGGCCAGCAGGCGCTGACCACAGCGTCTCGCCTTGACCGACCCACAGCATGGCAGGATTGGCGCCGTCATCGGCCTGCAGCGCCTGTGTGGCGGGCGATTGAAACACGGTGCCGTGTTTGGGACTTGCAGGCCGCGATGCAGGACGATCGGGTGATTGTGCGTTCGCGCTGAAGACCGCCGCGCCGATCATCAGGAAGGCTAGCACAGCAGCCGTGCGGCCTGATTGGACCATGATCTAAGCGACCGTAAGCGTGCGTGTCGCGACGGTCTTGACGCCGGCGAGATCGGTCCAGGTGAAGGTCAAATCACCCGTCTGGGTGGCGATGGTTGTGAACGCGAAATAGGGATTGGCTGAAACGCCGGGGAATGTATCAGCGCTGAAGATTTCCTCACCGAGATAGCTCACCGCGAAGCGAACGATGATATCGCGTGGGACGACGCGGCCTTCGGAATCGCGGCGATAGCCGGTTTCCATGTCGTGCTGGACCAATGTCTTGATGGTGACGATGTCACCCCGTTGGGCACTTGCCGGCATCGATATGCGCGTCGTGTGTGGGTTGTCGGACATGGGGCGCGCTCCTGTTTTCAACCGCCATCGAGGCAGGCGGACAGTGTCACCAGAACGGTGGATGTGCCCGACCAGAGCGTGCCGTCGCCCATTTCGGCCAGGGCCGTCACGGTCTGCGTGGTGGCGAGGCGGATCGTGGTCTGGACCCGCGCGCGACCCGACCGCGGGCCGAGGTTCAGGCGAACGATGTTGGCGAGTGGGTTCTTGCTGGCGATAATGTGGATTGTTTTGACATAGTCGGTCGGCGTCATCGGACTTGCGACGTCCACCGTCAGCGAGACGACGTTGCCGTTCTCGGCCAGCTCCGGCAGCGTCAGTGTCACCCGATCGGCCATGATCTTGCGGCCGTTGGCAATGTTCCGGATCGCGGCGGTATCGTCGCCATCGTCGGTGTAGGCGGCGCACACGGGCAGGGCCGAGACGCCAAATGCAAAAGTCGCCGCGGTGCCGGCCATGACTGTGCGGCGGTTCGGTAAAGGCACTCCGGACGGGTCTGCTGCAGGCATGGCATCAATCCTTGAGCGAGGCGAGGTAGGCCACACTATCCTCAATTTCGATGGCCGACAGGACGGTCTTGTCGCGATAGTGCGCATCGACGCGCACCAGTTGGGCGGTTCGATAGAGCGGTGGCATCAGCGTTGCCGCATTGAGGCGGCTTTGATCTACCAGGCGGAGCCTGATCTGGCTGGTCGTCAACCGCCGGCCGATGCCTGACAGGTCCGGTCCGATCGTACCCTGGAACGGCTCGGTCGCAACCGGCAGGCGATGGCAGATCAGGCAATTGCCCTTTGCCCGATCGAGCAGGATGGCGCGACCACGAGCGGCGTCGGGCTGGGTCGTCGTGAGCGGCGCCGGGATGGCGTCGCCCACAACGACGATATCACCGGGCGCGGTGACCGCCGGTCGCTGGGCCAGAGCGGCCTGCGGACTAACGACCAACAGAGCGACGACCGCGGCGAGGGAAATGAGCCGACGCCGGTTTGGCCACGTCTGGTTTCCTTGCTCGCCCGGCCGTCGACTGTTCATGCGCGCAGCTTCAAATCCCGCAGCGGCAGCGTTCTGACCGGCTTGCCGGTGGCGGCGAAGATGGCGTTCAGAACGGCGGGGGTGGCGACGCAGATCGTCGGTTCGCCAACGCCGCCCCAGAAGCCGCCAGAGGCTTGCAGGACTGTTTCGATCTTGGGGAAATCCTCAAGACGCATGCTTTCGTAGGTGTCGAAGTTCTCTTCGACGACGCGGCCATCCTTGATGGTGATCTTCTGGTAGAACGAAGCACCAAGGCCATAGGCGACCGAGCCTTGCACCTGCGCTTCGATCTGGCCGGGGTTGACCGCGTACCCGGGGTCGGTGCCCATCACTAGGCGATGGACTTTCAGTTTGCCGCGATCGGATACCGAGACTTCCGCCGCTGCGGCGATGTAGCTGCCGTAGCACATAAACTGCGCAATGCCGCGCGAGACGCCGGTGGGGGGCGGGGATTTTTCCCAACCGATTTTGTCGGCCACAGCGTTGAGGATGGCAAGGTGCTTGGGCGACTTGGCCAGCATCTTGCGCCGGAATGCCAGCGGATCTTGCCCCGCCTCCTTTGCCAACTCGTCTATGAAGCACTCGACATACACCGCGTTCTGATTGGCGTTGACGCCGCGCCAGAAACTGACCGGCACATGCAGGTTGCGCATGGCGTAGTCGATGGTCCGATTGGGGATGTCGTACCCGAGGTGACCTTCCGGACCTTCCGCGATCAAGCCTTGAAACGCGATCGGGTCGGAGCCACCCGGACCCATGCGGCTCGGCGCCACGGACGCGAGAATCGACGGGCCGGCGATACGCATCTTGAAGCCGGTGATGTTGCCTTGCGCATCGAGACCCGCCTCGAGTTTGCACTGCGAGACCGGGCGGAACTTGCCTTGCCGCATGTCCTCTTCGCGCGTCCAGATGGTCTTCACCGGCACGCCCGGCAACTGCTTGGCGAGCAGCACGGCCTTCGTCGTGTAGTCCTGCTGGCCACGGCGCCCGAAGCCGCCGCCGAGGTGGTACTTGTAGACTTCGCACTGGGCCGGTTTCAGGCCGGCTGCCTCGGCGCATGCTGCAAGCGAGGCATCGCCGTTCTGGGTGGCGACCCAGACTTCGCATTTGTCGGCGGTCCATTTGGCCGTGCAGTTCATCGGCTCCATGGTGGCATGGTTCCAGAACGGACTGCCGTAGATGGCGGTGATTTTCTTCGCGGCGCCGGCGATCCCGGCATCCGCGTCGCCGCCCTTGTTGCCGACGAACACGCCTTCTGTGGAGGCCAGACCGGCCGTCAGGATTTCCGCGATCGACTCGCTGGATACTTTGTTGTTGGCGCTTTCGTCCCAGGTCGGGTTCAGCGCATCGAGGCCCTTCTTGGCCTGCCAGAACGTATCGGCCACGACGGCCACGGCGGTATCGCCGACCTTGTAGACGCCCTTGATGCCAGGCATCGCCTTGACCTTGGCTTCGTCATAGCTCTTGAGCTTGTTGCCGAAAACCGGCGCATCCATGATGGTGGCGGTCAGCATGCCCGGCAGCTTCACATCGATGGCGTAGACTTGGCTGCCATTGAGTTTGCCGGCGGTATCAAGCCGCTTGACGCCGGCCTTGCCGATCAGCTTCCAGTCTTTCGGGTCCTTGAGCTTGATCGTCTTCAGATCGGGGACGGGCAGCTTGGAGGCGTCGGCGACAAGCTTGCCGTAGGTGGTCTGTCGATTTGACTTGGTGTGGCTGACGACACTGTCGCGCACGGTCAGTTCTTCGACAGGGACTTTCCAGCGATTGGCGGCGGCCTGCAACAGCATCTGCCGCGCGGCGGCGCCGCCCTGTCGCACATAGTCTTGTGAACCGCGAATGCCACGGCTGCCGCCGGTCGACATGTCGCCCCAGACGCGATTGCGCGCGAGGTTCTGGCCGGGCGTGGGATATTCGGCCTTCACCTTCTTCCAGTCGCATTCGAGTTCTTCGGCGACCAACTGACAGAGGCCGGTGAGGGTGCCTTGGCCCATTTCCGAGCGGGCGACGCGAATCGTCACCGTGTCGTCCGGCGCGATGACGACCCATGCGCTGACTTCCGCGCCGGTCGCTGCGTCAGCCAACACCTTCTGTGCGAGCGCCGTCGTGATGCCGCCAGCGCCAACGCCGATGGCCATGCCACCGGCCGCGAGGGATGTGCCGACAACAGTACGGCGCGAAACTTTGGTTTGAGCGATTTTGGTCATGGGTGATCCTCACGCTTTCTTCATGTCGGCAGCCATGTGCACCGCCGCGCGAATGCGCTGGTAAGTGCCGCAGCGGCAGATGTTGGTCATGGCAGCGTCGATGTCGGCGTCTGTCGGCTTGGGCTTCTTGGCGAGCAGGGCGGTGGCCGCCATGATCTGGCCGGACTGACAATAGCCGCACTGCGGAACGTCGACGGCGGCCCAAGCCTTTTGCACGGCGGTGGAACTGGTGGGCGAGAGGCCCTCGATGGTGACGATCTTGTCGGTCGGCTTGATATCCTTGATGGCGATCGAGCAGGAGCGTTGAAGCTCACCGTTGATATGGACGGCGCAGGCGCCGCATTGGCCAACGCCGCAGCCGTATTTGGTGCCGGTCAAACCGGCCTGTTCGCGGATCGTCCACAAGAGTGGCGTATCGCCATCGACTTTCACATCAAGAGTTTTGCCGTTGAGATTCAATCGTGCCATGTGCTCCAGTCCTTCAGCCGTGACGCGGCGCTGGCATCGCCAGCGCAGTTACGAGTTTGCACCCAGTTCGATCAACTCCAAGCCCTTTCAGGGGCACATCCTCGCCGCGTATGGCGGCGACTGTGTTGCAGCCCGCAAAAGCCAGAATGCAGAACAATGGAAAATGGGCACAGGGTCTCGATCGGGAATGCCCTAAGGGAAGCCTAACGGGATCGATGCCGCTCCGCCACAAGCCCGTGGAGCATGGCAGCTATCCGAGAATTATCGCCAAGGTTTCTGAGAAGATCGTGAGACGGCTTCAGGGTCAAGTGTGTCCGCTGTCGCGTCCGCTGTCGCCTGTCGCGGGGCGACGATGGGCCGGCAAGTGGCCAGCCTGTGCGATTTTAACCGGCTGCGCTTGTGACAAGCGCCGCCCACTCGTCTTCGCTGAGGACGGTGACGCCGAGTTCGCGGGCTTTGTCGAGCTTGGAGCCAGCGTCGGTGCCGGCGACAACGTAGTCGGTTTTTTTCGAGACGGAGCCGGATACCTTGGCGCCGAGCCGTTCGGCCAGCGCCTTGGCTTCATTGCGGCCGGTGTGGGCAAGCGTGCCGGTGAAGACCACGGTTTTGCCAGTGATGGGCGACTGGCTGACGGCTGCGCGGGCGTGATCGGTGACGGCGACTTGGGCGAGCAGATCGTCGACGGCTTGAGCGTTGTGCGGCTCGGTGAAGAAGGCGATCAGCGCGTCGAGGGCGACTTCGCCGATGCCATTGAGGGCGGCGAAGGTTCGATAGTCGTCGCCGGGTGTTTCGGTTGCGGCTTTTTGTGCGACTTCGGAGAATTCGGCGCTGTCGCGGAAGGCAGATGCGAGGGCTTCGGCGGCGCTCGAGCGGACGCCCTTGAGGCCGGCGACGAGGGCTGAGAATGGCTGAGCGCGGGTGCCAAAGAGATCGGCGCCGCGCGGCGCGGTTTTTGTCATGTGTGCGATCAGGGCGGCGGCGGTTTTTTCGCCAAGGCCCTTGATGTGGGCAATGCGCAGATAGTGGGCCCCGGGCTTGGCACGTGCTGCCGCGTCGACGGCTGCGCGGAATGACGTGTAGCTTGTGAAAGCGCGTGCCAGATCGCGTGACGTGCCTTCGCCGACGTGGCGGATGCCGAGGGCGAACAGCAAGCGTTCGAGCGGGATCGTGCGCCGCGCCTCGATGGCGCGGAAGAGGTTGTCGACGGACTTCTCGCCCATGCCGTCGCGGTCTTTGAGGCGGCTCTGGCTACGGGCGTCACGGGCGGCGAGGGTGAAAATGTCGGCTGGCCGCATGATGCGGCCCTCGTCATAGAAGGCGGCAATCTTTTCGCCGCCGAGGCCTTCGATATCGAAGGCGAGGCGCGAGACGAAATGGCGGAGGCGCTCTTTTGCCTGCGCCGGGCACACGAGGCCGCCGGTGCAGCGGCAGACGACGTCCATCTCGCCGGTGGCGGCGTCGGTTTCGCGCTCGGCCTTGCTGCCGCACTCGGGACAAATGGTGGGAAAGACATAGGGCTTGGCGCCGTCGGGCCGCTTGGCGAGGACGACTTCGACAACCTGGGGGATGACGTCGCCGGCGCGCTGGACGACGACGGTGTCGCCGATGCGGATGTCCTTGCGGCGGATCTCGTCTTCGTTGTGCAGAGTGGCGTTGGAGACGACGACGCCGCCGACAGTGACGGGGGCGAGCTTGGCGACGGGGGTAAGGGCGCCCGTGCGGCCGACCTGGATCTCGATGTCGCGGAGTTCGGTGGTCGCTTGCTCGGCGGGAAATTTGTGGGCGATGGCCCAGCGGGGGCTGCGCGAGACAAAGCCGAGGCGCTGTTGCAGATCGAGCCGGTCGACCTTGTAGACGACGCCGTCGATATCGTAGCCGAGGGATGCACGCTGCGTGCCGATATCGCGATAATAGGCGAGCATGGCGTCGGCGGTGGCACAGGTCTGCATCAGCGGGTTGGTGGGCAGGCCCCAGCGGCGATAGGCAGCGATGACGCCGGTTTGGGTGTCGGCCGGCAAAGTGCTGGCGGCGCCCCAGGTGTAGGCAAAAAATCGCAAGGGCCGGCGGGCGGTGATGGAGGCATCGAGTTGGCGCAGGGCGCCGGCTGCGGCGTTGCGTGGGTTGGCGAAGATTTTCTCGCCGGCCGCCGCCTGGGCTTGGTTGAGCGCGCGGAAATCGTCATGCCCGAGGTAAATTTCGCCGCGGATGTCGATGCGATCGGGCACGTCGGGACCGGTGAGCGTGCCGGGGACTTCGCGGACGGTGCGGATGTTGGCGGTGACGTTCTCGCCCTCGGCGCCGTCGCCGCGGGTGGCCGCGTGGAGCAATTGGCCATGCTCGTAGCGGATTGAAATGGAGAGGCCGTCGATCTTGGGTTCGGCGGTGAAGGCCAAGAGTGCGGCAGCCTCCACGGTGAGAAAGCGGCGCACGCGCGTGACGAATTCGGCGACGTCTGTGTCGTCAAAGGCGTTGCCGAGGGAGAGCATCGGCACGTCGTGGGTGATTTTGCCGAAGGTCTCGACAGGGGCCGCGCCGACGGTGTTGGAGGGGCTATCGGAGGTCGCGAGGGTCGGGAACTGCGCCTCAAGGCCTAAGAGTTCGGCGCGGAGTGCGTCGTACTCGGCATCTGATATCTCGGGCGCGTCGCTGCGGTAGTAGAGGTCGTCGTGCCGGCGGATCTCGGCGGCGATGCGGGCATGGGTGCGCAGGGTGGCGTCGTCAGGGGCGCGCGCAGACGCTGACGCTAATTTTTTCGGCATGGGTCGGCTATGCTCTTGGCACGGTCACAGCCGCCTACTGTAACGATGTCGCGCCGTTGCCGGTCAGGCCAAGGCCCATCTGCTTGGGTTTTCCGGTGCTGGCGGTCGGAATATCGCCGCTGGGCGCATTGGGCTTGGGCAACTGGTCGGGCGACGGCAGGCCTTCCGGCACCGGCTGCGTCTTGACCTCAGCCGGCTTCGGCTGGCCCGGTGCGATCGACTTCCAGGCGTTCGAAAGCCAGCCGCTGGCTTGCGGTTGGACGCCGCCCTGCTTCAATAGCGCGTAGCCATCCTTGTACCAGGTCGAGTTGGGGAAGTTGTGGCCGAGAACGGCGCCGGCGGCCTGTGCCTCGGGAACGATGCCGAGCGCCATATTGGCTTCGACCAATCGATAGAGCGCTTCTTCGACGTGGGCGGTCGTCTGATATTCGACAACGACGACTTTGAAACGGTTGATTGCGGCGGCGGAGTTGTTGGCCTTGAGGTAGTAGCGGCCGACGTTCATTTCCGATGCGGCCAGCACGTCTTCGGCAATCAGAATGCGGTTTTCTGCTTGCTTGGTGTAGGGGCTGTCGGGGTAGCGCTGGCGCAGGGTCTTGAGTTCGGCGAGGGCCTTGCGGGTGGCCGTCTGATCGTTTTGCGGCGAGCGGATTTCATCAAAATGGGCGGAGGCGATGATGTGATGGGCGAGCGCTGCTTCCTTGGTGCCGGGGTGCATCGTCGTGTAGCGCTGTGCGGTCGCGATTGCCTCAGGGTATTTGCCAGCCTTGTAGTAGGCAAAGGCGGCCATCACGATGGCGCGGCGCGCTTCGGGTGCATAGGGGTGGTCGCGATCCAGATCTTCGAAGCGGCGGGCGGCCGATGACCAGTTGCCCTTTTGCAAGGCGGTGTCGGCGTCGCTGTACATCTTGGCGGGCGGATCGGGGTTCAGCAACTTTGCGGAGTCTTTGGAGGCGCAGCCGGCAGACAGCAGCGCGGCCAAAAATGATGCGCAGAGGATGGGGGACTTTTTCAGCACCGGCATGTCCTAACTTGCGAGTTCTGCCCGCCTATACCCATTTAACCTAGTCTCGCGACCTAGTCTCGTGACCTTGTCTTGCCCGGCGACTTCATAGCGGCATGCGAGCACGGGTAGCGATTCGTATTTTTCTCAATGTGCTGAATGTACTGGCTGTTGTCCAGGTGTTCGTGTCCGACGCCATGCTTCTGGTGCACTTGCTGTTGGTCTTGACGGTGTTCTGCCTGGGTCCGGTTGCCAAATTAAGGCGGGGTGCCATACTTCGTGCGAGCAAAGCCATAATGGTGGGGTGGTGGCAGCGCTGATACGCTACAGAATGCGACCCACCCATTCCTCCAGTTTTCGACACTCGTCGGCGATCGTAGACGCACCGGACGCGCTCTTTTGAATCGCGCGGCACGGGTCGCGGAGACCATTCGGGCTGGGTCTCTGTGATCGATGTCCCCTGGCCGCCGGGCCGGCATAGGCCGCAATTCTGATTATCAGGAGCGATCCGCGGCGTAATTGACGGTCAGGATGCCGGCAGAGATATCCATCGGTGCGGCTTCGCGCATGACACGCGGGGCGCGTTCCCATCGCCAAGCGTCGCCTTCACCACCGGCGAAGAGTGCCTGCAAAACGTGGGCGTTGAGACGATGGCCTCCGCGAACTGATTTGTAGGTTCCGAGGATGGGGGCGCCGGCGAGAGCCAAATCGCCCACTGCATCGAGCATCTTGTGGCGGACAAACTCTTGCGGGTGGCGCAATCCCTCAGGGTTGATCACCTTGTCGTCGCCAAGAGCGACCGTGTTGTCCAGGGACGCGCCGAGGGCAAGGCCGGCTTTCCAAAGCTTTTCGACGTCGCGCATGAAGCCGAACGTGCGGGCGCGAGACAATTCGGTGCGGAATGCTGCGGGGGTCAAGTCGAGGGCCAGACGCTGGCGGCCGATCACGGACGTGGGAAATTCGATCTCGACGTCCAGATGGAAGCCGTTGCCGGGGGTCAATTCGCCGAAGCAATCGCCTTCCTGAACACGAACCGGCTTGAGCACCTTGATGAATTTGCGTGGCTCAGACAATTCGCGAATGCCGGCATCTTCAATGGCCTCAACGAACGCCGCGGCGCTGCCATCCATGATGGGCACTTCGCGATTGTCGATCTCGATGTAGCAGTTGTCGACGCCGAGGCCGCGAAGGGCCGCCAGAAGGTGCTCAACCGTGCCGACGGTCACACCGGTATCGTCGCCGATGACCGTGCACAGCGTCAGATTTTTTACCGACCGCACATCGGCAGGTATCTCCGCAACGATGCGGCCGCGGCGGCTGACGAGAAAGCGATAGCCAACGTCACTCTCTGCTGGATGCAGATGGATTGAGACTGGAGCGCCGCTGTGTACCCCCGTACCAGACAACTCTACGTCTCGCGCCAGTGTCGTCTGG
Organism: Hyphomicrobiaceae bacterium; assembly: GCA_025359005.1. Lineage (GTDB taxonomy): Bacteria > Pseudomonadota > Alphaproteobacteria > Rhizobiales > Hyphomicrobiaceae > JABFRJ01. The sequence goes on from JANYHP010000172.1 coordinate 21,642, forward strand.
CGCGCCCCGATGAAGCGTTTCGACATCTATCCCTCGATCCCCTACAGTCCGGGCTTCGGTTCAAACCAACGCGGTAATCCACGAAACGCCGTATGTCCCCATGCTGCCGTATTCTTCCGATCCTGCCACGCTTTAAGATGACCCGTTGATCGGGACCCTGCGTGTGCCGAATCGGTTCGGCTCTTAATGGTGTACTTACGCTCGTACTCTAGCGGGGACAAATCACGGATTCTTACACACTGTTACTGCTCGGCCGCAGGCGGCCGGGCGAATCGGCCCTCACTTGCCTCTTGCGAGGAAGCCCGGAAGTTCTTTGGCGGCTGGGGCGACGGCCTCTGCCGCGTTTGCCTTTTGCACACGCCCGGCGCCTGTAATCCTTTGAAGTAGCGACGGTTTTTTCGCTATTTCATGTGGGTAGGCGGATGCATGTCCGGTCGATCCAGGTGCACCAAGTGTGGCGCCTCCGTTGAGGCCACCGTCCATTTTGGCGTGGTACTCCTGCTGGGCGATCGGGGGGAAGTCTGAAATGTCCGGGACCCGTGCGGCGCGGATCGTCGCCGTAACTTTTTCAGCCGCCGGGTCCTGGGGACCGGTCGATTTGGGATAGGTCTGTTCGGAGGCTACACTCTCTGGGTGCGTGCGGCTTGCGATACCGTGTACGTGGAATTGGGGCGCGCGCTCTTCGATCGTCACGCCGCCGCGGGGCAGTGCTTCGCCGGGTTGGCGCATATCGCGGCCGCGCACTGGTTGTGCTGGATCGAGGGGCCGGTGGGCCGATGTCCCGATCGACCCTTCGAATTTCGATGCGTAGCCGGAGCCGGGTTCCATGGCCATCGAAAGCCTGCGTTCGAATTCGCCTGCCGATGGGAGTGGGGGCTGGTTGTGCGGTAGATTGCCGGCCGGCAGTGGTGGCGGCCGCTTGGCGCCGGCGGCGGCCATCGGCTGCGATCCGCCGCCAGTCCTGGTGTTGTCTTGGTCTCGAAACATGCCGGACGCGACGATGGACACGCGGACCCGGTCGCCCAAGGTTTCGTCGAAGGTGGCGCCGACGATGATGTTGGCGTCGGGATCGACCTCTTCGCGGACACGGGAAGCTGCTGCGTCGACCTCGTAGAGGGTCAAGTCATGACCGCCGATGATCGACACCAAAAGCCCGCGGGCGCCCTGAAGACAAATGTCATCGAGCAGGGGATTGTGAATGGCTTCTTCGGCGGCAAGCCGGGCGCGGTCCTCGCCGGAGGCCTCGCCGGTGCCCATCATGGCGGTGCCCATGCCGGACAACACGGTTTTCACGTCAGCCAGATCGAGGTTGATCAAGCCTTCCTTGACGATCAAGTCGACGATGCAGGCGATGCCGGAGTAGAGCACCTGATCGGCGAGTACGAAGGCCTCTGCAAAAGTTGTGCGTTCCGTGGAGATGCGGAACAGGTTCTGATTGGGGATGACGATCAACGTGTCGACGGCGGATTTCAACTCAGAGATGCCGGCCTCGGCCACGCGAAGGCGGCGGGCGCCTTCGAACTGGAACGGCTTGGTGACGACGGCAACGGTGAGAATGCCGAGTTCACGGGCGGTGCGGGCGATGACGGATGCGGCGCCTGTGCCGGTGCCGCCACCCATGCCGGCGGCAATGAACAGCATGTGGCTGCCGGCGATCTGGGCGCGAATGTCGTCGATGGCCTCCTCTGCAGCGGCTTCGCCGATCTCGGGTTTGGAGCCGGCGCCCATGCCTTCGGTCAGGTTGGTGCCGAGCTGGATGCGATGCTCGGCGCTGGACGCTGAGAGTGCCTGCGCGTCGGTGTTGGCGACGACGAAGTCCACGCCGGCAAGACCGGCGGCAATCATATTGTTGACAGCGTTGCCACCGGCGCCGCCCACACCCATGACGGTGATGCGCGGCTTCAGGTCCGTCACTTTCGGCAACTGTAAGCGAAGGCTCATGGGCGATCCCACTTCACAACGATACTCGGCGACTTGGTCTGGAGCTTGCGGCGCATAGTCAGCCCCCCGCCTGTCGCAGGTGGCGCATCGGCGCCGGCGCGGCGATCGGGACCGGCACGGGGGCATGGTGCAGCCCGAGGGCTGCGTCGAGGGCGATGTCACGCAGACCGAGAAGGGTCGCGAAAGCCGGCTGCAAGAGCATGTGTGGCCAGGCGTCGGCTTGCCATGGCGGCGCCAGCCGGACAGGCCGTGCCAGCACATGAGCGGCCCGCTCAGCCACCAGCGGGAGCAGGCTGCCGCCGCCGGTCAGCGTGATGCGACCGAACAGGTGCGCCGGCACGCGCGTGCGTTCCAGCCGCTGGCCGATCTGGGCCAGAAGCGCGTCGATGCGAGATGTCAGGGTGGTGGTAATGGTCGCCCTCGTGACCTGCTTTGGAAGCGCATCGGAGTCATCACGTGGCCGGTATGTGAACGCGTCCTCGAAGTGGGGATGCGACACCGGCAAACGTCGGGCAGTCGGATCTATAGCATAACTTTTTTTGATTCGCTCGGCTTCATTCAGGGTGGTGCCGAGGGTGCGCGTCAAATCGTACGTGAGATGGTTGGAACCGATCGGGACGACGTGGGCGGCGACGAGTTTGTCGTGGGCGAAATAGGCCACGCTGGTAGTGCCGGCGCCAAAATCGACGGCGATTACGCCCTGGGCGCGTTCGTCGGATGTGGTCGCTGCGAGGGCGCTGGTCAGGGCGGCGGGGGCGACGGCGCGCACGTGGAGCTGGCAGCGTTCAGCCACGTGCAGCGTCTGTCTCAGCGGCAGCAGATCGGCGGAGACCACGTTGAGATCGAGAGCGGCATGGGCGCCGCGGCTGCCGATGCTGGCGTCGGCCACCGGTCGGTCGTCGACCCGGG
>JANYHP010000214.1 GCA_025359005.1 Hyphomicrobiaceae bacterium
AAGGTCCCGATCTCCGGCTTACCGCCGCCGGCAAAGGCGTCTCGGATCTGCATCCGGCCGATATCGCCTACATCCTGGTCAATCCCAGGCTGAGGGCCTGAACATGACCGATGCTGTGGCTAGCGCGATCCCGGTTGTCTCGGACGAGATGGAAAGCCCGGCGCGGCGCGCGCTGCGCCGGTTGTTTGCGCGCAAGGGTGCCGTGGTCGGGCTGGCCGTGATCGCGACCTTCATCGTGCTTGCGGTATTTGCACCTTTGATCGCGCCCTATGATCCGATCGCGGCCAATTTTGCGCTGGTGCGCAAGCCGCCGTCGGCGTTGCACTGGTTCGGCACCGACGATCTCGGCCGCGATATCCTCAGTCGCACCATTTATGGCGCGCGCGCTTCCCTGATCGCAGGCGCGATCTCGGTCGGGATCGCGCTTGGGATCGGCGTTCCCTTCGGGCTGCTATCGGGCTATCGCGGCGGCTTCATCGACGCCCTGATCAGCCGGATCACCGACGCGATGCTGGCCTGCCCGTTCCTGATCCTCGCCATTGCGCTGGCGGCGTTTCTCGGACCGAGCCTCGGCAACGCCATGATCGCGATCGGCATTACCACGACCCCTATATTTGTGCGGCTGACCCGCGGCCAGACCATGAGCGTCAAGGTCGAGGACTATGTCGAAGCGGCGCGCGCCATGGGCAACCCGCGCTGGCGGATCGCACTGTTTCACATCCTGCCGAACATCATGCCGGCGCTTCTGGTGCAGGCGACGCTGTCGATCGCGGCCGCGATCATCGCCGAGGCCTCGCTGTCGTTTCTCGGGCTTGGCCAGCAACCGCCGACGCCGTCGTGGGGCTCCATGCTCAATGCCGCGCAACGCTTTCTGACCAACGCGCCGTGGATGGCGATCTACCCCGGCCTCGCGATTTTTCTCACCGTGCTGTCGTTCAATCTTCTCGGCGACGGCTTGCGCGACGCCCTCGATCCGAAAGAGCGCTGACCTCGGGCGCAGTCCGCGACGCTGCGCCACAGACCGCGTCAGCGAGACGAGCCGCCTACGCCCTTTTTTTGCGCGGCGTCCTGCGGTATGCCCCCGGCGGGCCACCTCTCCCCACCGAGAGGCAACTATCTGGAAGGATAGATCGACCATGACGACCATGACCAAGCCAGCCGCGAAGCCCGGCTGCCCGCATTTTTCGTCCGGCCCCTGCGCCAAGCGCCCCGGCTGGTCCCTCAAAGCCCTTGACGGTGCCTTTCTCGGCCGTTCGCATCGCGCCAAGGATGGCAAGGCGCGGCTGAAACTCGCCATCGACAAGACCAAGACTTTGCTTGGGCTGCCGGCCGGCTTTCATTGCGCCGTCGTGCCAGCCTCCGATACCGGCGCCTACGAAATGGCGATGTGGGCAATGCTGGGCGCGCGCGGCGTCGAGGCGCTGGCGTGGGAAAGTTTCGGCGCCGGCTGGGTGACCGACATCACCAGGCAGCTCAAACTCAAGGATGCGCGCGTCACCGTCGCCGAGTACGGCCATCTGCCCGATCTGGCCAAGGTCGATTTCACTCGCGACGTGCTGTTCACGGCCAACGGCACGACGTCCGGCGTCCGCATTCCGAATTACGATTGGATCCCTGCCGATCGCGCCGGGCTGACGTTCGTTGACGCGACATCGGCGGCCTTTGCGCAGCCCGTCGACTGGTCGAAGGTCGATGTGTTCACGTTCTCCTGGCAGAAGGTGTTGGGCGGCGAGGCTGCGCACGGCATGCTGATCCTGTCGCCGCGCGCCGTCGCTCGCCTCGAAGCCCATACGCCAGCATGGCCCATGCCGAAGATTTTCCGCATGACCAAGTCGGGCAAATTCATGAAAGAGATCTTCGAAGGCGAGACCATCAACACGCCCTCGATGCTGGCGCTGGAAGATTATCTCGACGCGCTGAAATGGGCTGAGAGCATCGGCGGCGCCAAGGCGCTGGCCGCGCGCGCTGACGCGAACGCTCGCACGCTCAACGACTGGGTCGACCGCACAGCGTGGATCGAGAATCTGGCTGCTGTTTCTGCAACGCGCTCGAATACCAGCGTGTGCTTGAAGTTCGTCGATCCGGTGGTGACCAAGCTGTCGCTTGACGCACAGGCCACGTTCGCCAAGGCGATCGCATCGCTGCTCGACAAGGAAGGCGTCGCCAACGACATCGCCTTCTATCGCGACGCGCCCCCAGGCTTGCGCATCTGGACGGGCTCAACCGTCGAGGCGGCCGACGTGGCAGCGCTGCTGCCGTGGCTCTATTGGGCATTTGCCATCGAGAAGGCAAAGATCGCGTGAGCCTTCCCCTCTCCCCTTACACTTCTGTGAGGGGAGAGGGTGGCCGCAGACCGAAAGAGGGGCGCTGCACGCCCCGACTGTGTTGCCGCCCCTCATCCGCCCTTCGGGCACCGTCTCCCCTCGATGCGAAAGCGTCGAGGCGAGAAGGGAAGATTGGAGTATCCCATGACCAAACCCCGCGTGCTCATTTCCGACGAACTGTCGCCGGCTGCGGTGCAGATTTTCAAAGACCGAGGCATTGACGTCACGTTCGAGCCCAACCTCGGCAAGGACAAGGACAAGCTGGCTGCCGCGATTGCCGGCTATGACGGCCTCGCCATCCGCTCGGCGACAAAGGTGACAGAGAAGCTGCTCGCCAACGCGCAGGGCCTCAAGGTGATCGGCCGCGCCGGCATCGGCGTCGACAACGTGGACATCAAGGCGGCGACCGCGCGCGGCATCATCGTCATGAACACGCCGTTCGGCAACTCGATTACCACCGCCGAACACGCGATCTCCATGATGATGGCGCTGGCCCGTCAGATCCCCGAGGCCGATCGCTCCACGCAAGCGGGCAAGTGGGAAAAGTCGCGTTTCCTGGGCGTTGAGTTGTACTCCAAGACGCTGGGCGTCATCGGCTGCGGCAACATCGGCGCCATCGTCGCGGACCGCGCCGTGGGGCTGAAAATGAAAGTTATCGCCTTCGATCCATTCCTGTCCGACGAGCGCGCGGTGGCGATCGGCGTCGAGAAAGTGGAGCTGGATGCCCTGCTGCGGCGCGCCGATTTCATCACCCTGCACACGCCACTGACCGACAAGACGCGCAACATCCTCGACGCGGCCGCACTCGCCAAGACCAAGCCCGGGTTGCGCATCATCAACTGCGCGCGCGGCGGGCTGATCGATGAACGCGCGCTGCTCGACGCCTTGAAGTCGGGCCACGTGGCCGGCGCCGCCCTCGATGTGTTCGAAGTCGAGCCCGCCAAAGAAAATGCGTTGTTCGGCACGCCCAATCTCATTTGCACGCCGCACCTCGGCGCCGCCACCGGCGAGGCACAGGAAAACGTCGCCCTGCAAGTTGCCGAGCAAATGTCCGATTATCTGCTGCGTGGTGCAATTACAAACGCGGTCAATTTCCCCTCCATCACAGCGGAAGAAGCGCCGCGGCTACGCCCCTTCATCAAACTTGCCGAGCAGCTCGGCAGCTTCGCCGGCCAGCTGACCGAAACGCAGATCAAAGGCATCCGCATCGAGTATTCCGGCGACGTCGCCAAGCTTAATGTGAAGCCCCTGACGGCGGCGGCGGTGGCTAACGTGCTCAAGTTCCACATGGGCGAGGGCGTCAACATGGTCTCGGCGGTGAGCCTTGCAGAAGAGCGCGGCGTGCGCATCGAGGCGACGACGGCGACGCAATCGGGGGCCTACGAGAGTTACGTCAAACTCACCGTGCGCACCGACGAATACGACCGGGCCGTCGGCGGCACCGTGTTCGGCGACGGACGCGCCCGCTTCATCCAGGTGCGCGACATCAATATGGAATTCGAGCTGACGCCACACATGCTGTTCGTCCGCAATGCCGACAAGCCCGGCTTTATCGGCCAGTTCGGCAATGTGATGGGGGCTGCCGGCGTCAACATCGCAACCCTCAATCTCGGCCGCGACAAGCCCGGTGGCGACGCAATCTGCCTGTGCTCGCTCGACGAGCCGATCTCGGACGCGGTGTTGGCCGAGGTCAAATCGCTGCCGCAGGTCATCCGTGCGAACCGACTGCGGTTCTGAGCACGGCATCGCACGGCACATCGTCGGGCGACCGTGCCTTCGATATCCCATGCGATCGGCAATTGACAGTAGCTGCATATGCAGACATATTGCTGTCAATGCCGTCTCGATCGACAACGCTCCGCGCCAAACCGACCCAATGCGCCTGCCTGCGCCTGCGCAAGGCGTCGCGCCGCGTCACGCAGATCTACGACCAGCATCTGGAGCCGTTCGGCCTGACAGTGACGCAATTCAGCGTGCTCGGTCACCTCAAGAGGATGGATGGCATCGCCATCGGTGCACTGGCCGATGTGTTGGTCATGGACCCGACGACGCTGACACGTACCCTGAAGCCCCTGCAAACAATAGGCTGGATCGCGTCAACGGCGGCTATGAATGACGCCCGCACGCGGCGCCTGCATATTACGGGATCGGGGCTCGCCGCGTACGCCCGTGCCAAGCCCGGCTGGCATGCCGCACAAGACACCATCGCCAAGGCCCTCGGCGGCCGCGACAACGAACGCTTTGCCGAGGTCATGGACCTGGTGCTCGAACGGCTGGCCGACTGAGGCGAGAACGGTCCGTATGACTGCCAGAAAGTTAATTGCATATACAGACACATGCCAGATCGGGGACCCTGATGACGACAACCCAACCGTACACAACGTTCGGCGTCGTGGCGCCTGCCGTTGCCGCCGAAGCGGGCGGTCTTGCGTTTCTGCAAGGCATGCTGGCGCGCGCGCATCCCGCG
>JANYHP010000276.1 GCA_025359005.1 Hyphomicrobiaceae bacterium
ACGCCATCAGGGCCGGCGTATCGATCGCCATAACTGCGAGACCGGTGCATCGCGGTTCAGTTCAATCAGGTTTCTGCGAGGCCGCCGACGTTGCAAGCCGCCCCTGCGTCGATGGCGGCCTCGCAGAAACCTTCAGATTCATTCCGCCACACCAGCCATGCTCATGCGGCAGTCATAATGAGAACTGCTGTCACCCAATCGCACTGCTTGCGCTTCGCACTTCAATAGCGTACGAGTTGGTCCGGTTAACGAGCCGGCAGTTCGAAGGAAACCGGTGTTGTCAACGACAAATAAGTATATACAATAATAAAGTACATAGCCTAGTCACTCATTTCGGATTGTCCGCCGCACAGATTGACTACCGGATGGCCGTTGTAGCTGCCTGCATTTCTGGATTGGCCTGTGTTGTCGTGCCGCATAGAATGGTGAGAGTGTTTGGGCTAGGGTATTTGGATGAGATAGGTCAAGGTATCGCGGGGTGGAGCAGTCCGGTAGCTCGTCAGGCTCATAACCTGAAGGTCGTTGGTTCAAATCCAGCCCCCGCAACCATCTATATCGGACTCTCCGGAGTTCCGGTTCCAAGCCTAGGGAATTATTGAGTATTTTGGCCTCATGCACGGGCGACACCCTGGGTCGGGCATCGCTGCGTCTGCAAGCTTGATGCTTGCGCCCCAAACACCCTCTTCTGCCATAGCGATGACGGTTCCAGCCCTGACGCGGCCTGCGTCGGGACAAGCCGGGTCGCGTCCGTTGCCGATCGCACTGGCGCTCGCGGCAAGCCGTCGCACGTCCAGCTTGAGAACTATGTGTCTCTGTGCTATAATTTGTAGGTGGAGGGATCATGGCAGGGAGGGTGTTCAGGACGAAAGCATTCGGCAGATTTCAGCGCCGCGAGCGGATTGAAGATAGTGCGCTGTGTGACGCCGTCGAGCGCGCCGAACGCGGCTTGGTCGATGCAGATCTTGGCCACGGTCTCATCAAGCAACGCGTGGCGCGTCCAGGCCAGGGGCGGAGTGGCGGTTACCGCACGATCATCGCCTACCGGTCCGGCGAACGGGCGGTGTTCATGTTTGGCTTTGCCAAGAGCCAGCGGGCCAACATCGCCGACGACGACCTGAGGGACCTCGCTGATTTCGGGATGCTGTTGCTGGCAATGGACGGCGAGGGCATCGAGACGATGCTGGCGGGCGACGAGTTGAAGGAGGTGTTTTGTGATGCCGAAGAGTAAGTACCGCAGCGAGATTGCAGAGGTTGTGCACGAGGGCGTGTGCGGCATGCACAAGCTCGGCCTCGTCGGCAAGAAGACGATGCGTGAATTTGACGTGCGCTGCCTGACCACGATCGAGGACATGACCGCCGACGATATCGCCGCCCTGCGCGAGCGCGAGGGCGTGAGCCAAGCCGTGTTCGCCCGCTGCCTCAACGTCACGACCAACTACGTGAGCCAGCTCGAACGCGGCGCCAAACGCCCGCGCGGGGCGACGCTAAAGCTGCTGTCGCTCATCAAGAGCAAGGGGCTGGAGGCGGTGCTTTGAGCTGGGGTGAAAGGGAGCCAATTTTTGCTCAGTCGCCGAACCTACGGCGCGCCAGCCCATTGAACTTGTTGTAACTATCATCAGTGTCGCGCTTGAAATCGAAAAACGACCGCTCCGGCGGACTGCCGAACAGCAGAATTGATATCACCTGGTCAATGCGGTCTGCATGCACGGTGCACTCAGTGCATTCTTCTTCAAACCAGACGCCGGGCGGATGCTTTATGCCCTCTTTGGCGATATCAGCGAGGTCTTTGCGACGTGCGAGCGAATGGATCGGCACCTCTCTCGGGGGCGCATTTTTCGTGCGCATGTAAAGTCCTGTCTTCAACGCACGATCGCTCGATCTCGACCACAGCACGTAGTCATCGCGCGAGATCACGATCATGGCGCGACGCTCCGTGTACTCAAGCCATCGCAAGATGCTGGAGATCAGTGACACCTTGTATCGATCGGCCTGCGCCGCCAATTCGGGGAACGTCGGCATGGCGTTCGCCGCCAACTGCTTTCGACAGTCGAGCATCGGCATGAGAAGATTGGCAGCAAACGTGTCCGCCTCCTTCTCGTAATCCTCGCCTGAGCGATACGTGACCACGTCCTCGCCGCACTCGATCCCCTTGGGGAACAGCTGTCGGTGCATCAGATAGTGCCCGAACTCGTGCGCGATCGTGAAACGCCGCCGTCCAATGGGCACATCCGAGTTATAAATGATCGCCCAGCCGCCATCGACGGGATAGAGCGCGCCCTCGAACTTCCCCAGCGATCCGCCCTTGATGTCGATGATGGGGTCTTTGCAGAACCGTTGCCGCGAGTAGTCCTTTGCCACCAACTCGAGCTGCACGGGCAGGTGGTTCTCGCCGAACACGGTCGCCATGATCTTGTTGAGATCGTTCGCCCACCGATGAGGCTTGCGGCCGTGATCCGTCATTTCCGAGTCCTGTTGATGATGTCGAGCATTTCGCGAATCTGCTGCTTCTGCGGCGCGTCCATCTTCTGGTACTTGCGGAAGAACGCCTTGTCCTCTGCGGTTCCGGGCTCTGCCTCCGCGCCAAGCAAGTAATCCGCCGTCACGTCGAGCGCTGCTGCGATCAGCGCCAGCTTCTCGCCCGATGGCCGTGGCGGGTCCTTGTTCTCGAGTTCCCAGACGTAGCTCTTGCTCGATTTCGACAGCTCCGCGAGCTGATCGAGTGTGAAACCCTTCTTCTTGCGAAGGTCGCGGATCTTCTCGCCCAGCGTTGACATGATTCTACTCCTCTACAGGTCAAGTTCAGAGTAGGCATATTTTTTATTCTTGAAAACCCTCATGTCGGTAACTATGTCCACGTTCGGAGTAGCGATACAAAAAATATGTTTAGCGCGTAGAGGCTCGGCCCTCGCCCCCTCGATGACAGGAGATTGATCATGACGGCAAAACTCACCTTCCACCCCCTCGGCAATGCCGACTGCACACGAATCGACCTCAACGATGGTCGCAAGATCCTCGTCGATTACGCGGATGAGCGGAACCACAGCGATCCCGACGACAAGCGCTGTGATCTGCCGGCACTCCTGCGACAGGATCTCAAGGCGAGCAAGCGCTCGGCCTATGACGTCGTCATGTATTCGCACCTCGACGACGACCACTGTTGCGGCTCTGGCGACTTTTTCTGGCTCGATCACGCGCAGAAATATCAGGGCGACGGTCGCCCCAAAATCCTTGAGTTGTGGGTCCCGGCCGCAGCCATCCTCGAGGAGGGCCTCGACGACAGCGCACGGATCATTCGTCAAGAAGCCCGTCATCGCTTGAAGAATGGATACGGCATCAAGGTGTTCTCACGCCCCGAGCGCCTGAAAACGTGGCTTGAAGCGAACGGCTTGACGCTCGCTGAGCGTGAACACCTGATCGTCGATGCAGGACGCAATGTGCCGGGCTTTTCGACGACCGGCCTGGAACGCGTGCAGTTCTTCATCCACAGCCCGCACGCATGGCGCCAGAACGAAACAGAGCTCGTCGACCGCAATCAGGACAGCATCGTTTTCCAGGCCACCTTCCTCGAAGGCGGACGCGAGACCTACGCCTTGTTCATGTCAGACATAGACCACACCACCATCACAGAAATCGTCAAAACAACGAAGCGCCACGGCAAAGACGAGAAACTGCTCTGGGACGTCTTCAAGATTCCGCACCACTGCTCTTACAAAGCCGTGGGGCCGGAAAAAGGAGACGACGAAACCAAACCGACCGACGAAGTGAAGTGGCTGTGTGAGGTTCAAGGCCGCGAGCGGCA
>JANYHP010000279.1 GCA_025359005.1 Hyphomicrobiaceae bacterium
TGGGAGGAGGCGCCCGCTACGTTCCGATTGTGGCGCAATCAGCGGACGCGCTGGATCAAGGGGTGGATGCAGACCTACCTGGTGCACACGCGACAACCGATCGCGATGATGCGGGACCTTGGCGTGCTGCGAACGCTCGGGTTCCATCTCTACATGGGCGGCCTGGTTTTATCGGCTGTGGTGCAACCGCTCTTTTACGCATCGGTGGCGGTGGATCAGGCGTTCGGATTGCGATTCGAGTTTCTCGAAACGGATCTTGGGGGCGCACTTTGGCAGGTCGCTGTTTGCAATCTGGTGCTTGGTTATGTGTCGTCAATCGTGGTGGGCATCGTTTCCGTGCGGCGGCGGGGGCACCGCCTGACACTGTCGGCGCTGCTCATGCCGCTTTACTGGCTGCTCATTTCATTGGCGGCGTACCGCGCGATCTGGCAACTCTACTGGGACCCGTTTCGATGGGAAAAGACCCCGCACGGGGTCGACGTCGAAGAGGACGAAGGTTAGCGACCAAACTCTTCGCGCTGTTGCAGGGCCCAAGTTTCTTCGCAGATGCGAATGTCGGCGATCATCCGGTCGATCAGCATGCACGTTCGCGTAAACAGTGGTGACGTCGTCCGGTAGTCTGCCTGCGCAAAGAAATCGCAGCGGCCGGCTTTGAACAGGTCGACGCACTTTTCCCGGTCAGAACTCCCGCCATGCACAGAAATGGCGTGACCGCCGTTTTTACGGACAACAGCCATGGAGGGCACGTCGGTCTCGCCGTCACCGAAATAGATCATGTTGGAAAACGGGATCGGCCGATCCTGCTCGGGCATATGGTGGTTGATGCTTTCGCCCAGGTTCTCGATGCCTTTGTTGATACGGAACAGGTATTGGGTCTTGCCGGTGTCGGTGATCACGCGTTTGGGAAAGGGGAGATCGTAAGGGTCGAACCAATACTCGGACGCGAAGACGTTGTAGAATTTTGAAAAGATCGTGGTGCCTTCGACAATTTCCGTCAGGCCTGACGATATTAGATAATGACGCAGGGTTACGCCGCGCTCGCCGGCCGCCTTGCGCACGTAGGACGAGATCGCATCGAACCACTGGGGAACGCCGGGAAAGAATTCGACGGCGGCGCCTTGGGTGACGAGATCGCTGCGGTCGATGCGGATGCCCTTGGCCTTGGCCTTTTTGTAGAGGAGATGCATGTAGGTGATCAGCGGATCGGCGCCTTGTTCGCGGGCGATGCGGTTGCTTTCAGCCCAGAATTCTTCGGGGTTTGCGCCGATCTTTGGAAGAAACGCATATTCCTGCATGGGGCGCGGGCACAACGTGCCGTCGAAGTCGTAGATGAGGGCGATCGTCTTTTTCGTGTAGGGCGCGGTTGCGGCGACGGCGTGAGCACGCCGCGCGGGCAGTGGCCGCGTGATGCCGCCAGCTTCCGATTTGTCCGGCTTGGTCGAGCGCGGCGCCTGGGTCTTGCGCGCGCTGACCCGGCCCGATGCCTCTGCCTTGATGCGGGGAGCACCGCCACTACGTTTTCTGGATTTTTTATCCATCCCGCCGCTCCAATAGTGTGTGACGCCTCGCGTCGTATGCCTTCGGGTGCCGTGATTCGGATGGCGGGACCAAGGCGCGGTGTCGATTGCGCACAGGACCGGGTTTGACACAACGGCCGCGAGTGCGTCAAACGATGCCGATGACTGAGGACCAGGAGACGCGGCGCGGTGTGTTCATCACGTTCGAGGGCGGAGAAGGCGTCGGCAAGTCGACGCAGATTCGCCACTTGGCGGCACGGCTGCAGCGCGTGGGGATTTCGCGCCTGACGACGACGCGGGAGCCGGGCGGTTCCCAGTTCGCGGAATTTGCGCGAACGCTGTTGCTCAACCCCGAATTGGCGCCGACTGGCGCGCTGGCGCAGGCCTTGCTGTTGTCCGCGGCCCGGTCCGATCACCTTGAGGCAACGATCCGGCCCATGATCCGCCGCGGCGGATGGGTCGTGTGCGACCGGTTTTCGGATTCGACGCTGGCCTATCAAGGGGCCGCGGGCGGGGTTCCGATCGCGTCCCTGAAATTCCTGGAAACCATGGTCGTGGGGGGCGATACGCCCGATCTGACGATCCTGCTCGACCTTGATCCGCAACTGGGGCTGGCACGTGCGCATCAGCGCCGCGAGGCCACGACAGACGCCACAGCACCAATCGACACGTTCGAGAGCCAGAGGCTGGATTTCCACCAACGGCTGCGAGAGGGGTTTCTGGCGATCGCGCGGGCCGCCCCGGAGCGTGTGCTGGTGATCGATGCAGCGTTGGATGAAGTGGCCATCGCCGATTTGGTCTGGGCGCGCGTCTCGGCCAAGTTCGCAGATCAATTGGCTCCATTCGATGTGGGGCATTGATGGCGCGCGGCCCGGCACTCCAGGAACTCGAAGCCACACCGGAGGCGGATCGTCTCGATGGGTTCCCGCATCCGCGCGTAACAAAAGCCTTGTTTGGGCACGATGGTGTGCAGCACCTGCTTTCGGCGGCTGTGCGATCCGGGCGTTTGCATCATGGCTGGTTGGTCACGGGGCCGGAAGGCGTCGGCAAGGCCACGCTGGCCTATGCTTTGACGAGACACCTGCTGGCGCGCGACGATGAGCGCGATGGGGCAGGCGGCTCGTTGGCTGTTCCCGAGACGTCGATTGCTTATCGCCAAGTGTCGGCACTTTCGCACCCTGGCCTGCTCGTGCTGCGACGCCCCTGGGATGCGAAGACGAAGCGGCATACGACAGCTATTCCGATCGACGAGGTGCGACGCTTGCGGCAATTTCTCGGCCACAAGGCCGAAGAACGGCAGTGGAGGGTCGTCGTCGTCGATACCGCCGATGATCTCAACAGTGCTGCTGCAAACGCAATCCTGAAATCGTTGGAAGAGCCGCCGCCGCGGACAGTGTTTCTGCTGCTCTCGGCGGAGCCTGGGCGGTTGTTGCCGACGATCCGGTCGCGCTGCCGTCTGCTGCCGCTGCAGCCGCTCGCGCCGGACGCGCTCCGGGCGGCCGTCGAGCAGGCGATCCGGACGGGGGAGGCGGGGGTGCCACCATCGCCAAGTGACTGGGAGAAGCTCTCCGAGCTTTCCAAGGGGAGCGTCCGGCGGGCGCTCAATCTCACCTCGACGGGCGGGGTCAAGCTCTATGATCGGGTGCACGCCAGCGTTGCCGCTCTGCCGCGATTGGACTGGTCGGCGCTGCATACTCTTTCCGATGAATTGGCCGGTGCGGCTGCGGAGCAGAAGTTCGAGCAATTCTACGAATTTCTGCTGGACCTCATCGGGCGGCTTATACGAGCCCGCTCGACGGCCATGGGTACAAAAGAGGATCTGGCACTCTCCGCAGCCTTGATAAGGTCGGATCGGTTGCCCGCATTTGCGGATGCCTGGTCTGAGATCGCGGCGGCGAAAGTGGAGGCCATGGCGCTTAACTTGGACCGCAAGGCGCTTATCATGACGACAATGACGCGCCTCGCGGCGGCGGCGGGCTGACGGATGGAGATGAGGCTATGACTAAGCAGGACACTCACGCGCCGGGCGATGATGGAGTTGCGCGCGCGCGGACACCGGAGGCTCAGCGGGCTTTGGCGGAAGCGGCGGAACGTCGCCGGCAGGCGGCCGAGGCGGCCGGCCCTGCACCGTCAAGGGAAGTCGGCGGACAGGCTGGTCCCGACCCGGTTCGGTTCGGAGATTGGGAAAAGGGCGGCATCGCGTCCGACTTCTGATCGTTTCAAGGTGAGACATCCGGTGGCCCGCCGTTCCATGCCGGGGTTGGTGCCCGGCGGCGTTTGGCAGCGTCGAGGTCACGCGGCTTTGTGCGCTGGCACGCCGTAAGTCGACGCTTTTGACGCCAGCGGGGGCCGCAATCGCGTGATTTGTTGCATTTTGCGACGGTTTTTCATGGAATCGTAAGCCCGAACGCCACGCGCGCTGTACGACTTTGCATGGGGCGGGACCAGAACGTGCTCCGGCATTCGAGTTGCAACTCTCCAGACATCGGCTTCGCCAATGTCCCATGGAGAGACAGATGCACCTCGCATCCCGCGCTTTTGTCCAACGCTTTTCGACCGACACCCGTGGCGCCGTCGCCATGATGTTCTCGCTGGTCCTGTTCGTCGTCATCATGTTTGTCGCTTGCGCGATCGACATCGGCCGCGCCTCGCTGGCGCGCACGAAACTGGCGAGCGCAGTTGACGCAACGTCCATCTTTGCGGCGAAGCGCCTCAAGGAGACTGGCATGACGACGGCGGCGCTCGAGACGCTGGCGAAGGCGTTCTTCGACCAGAACATGAAGAGCGGCACCGGACAGACGACCGTCACCGACTTCAAGCTGGTCGTGGCCGGCGACAATGAAGGCGTCACGGTGAATGTGAAGTCTGAAATCCAGACGTACTTCGCGCGCATCGCGGGCATCAACAAAATCGATCTTCCGACAACAGCCACGGCGATCTTCAACACGCAGGACATCGAGGTCGGTCTGCAATTGGACGTGACCGGCTCGATGGGCGACTCCATTGCCGGGAAGCGCAAGATCGACAGTCTTAAGGTCGCGTCGACGAACCTGCTCGATATTCTGATGCCAACTGGCGGGACCGGCACCACGAAAGTGCGCGTTGGGATCGCGCCGTTCGCCGCGGGCGTCAACGCCGGCAGCTATGCGGCTTCGGTCGCGGGCGCGGCGGCTCCTGGCAACTGCGTCTACGAACGCCGCTCGTCGTTTGCCGACGGCACCGACCTCGCGCCGGGTGGCGCGGACAACCTCAAGACCCTCAATGATTTGGCGCGTGGCGCGCAGTCCTGCCCGAGCGGCGCGAAGGTTGCAGCCCTCAGCGACAACAAGGCGCTGCTGGCAGCGACCATCGCCGCCTTGAGCCCCGGCGGCAGCACGGCCGGTCATCTCGGGACCAGCTGGGCCTGGTATCTGCTGTCGCCGAACTGGGCCAGCGTCTGGCCGGCCGCCAGCAAGCCTGCCGACTACAACGATCCCAAGGTGCTGAAGTTTGCGATCCTCATGACTGACGGCATTTACAACACCGTCTCGGGCGTCAGCCACGGCGATGCCGGTGCCGAAGCGGTGCAATCGCAACAGCGCGCCAAGGACCTTTGCGATGGCATGAAGGCAAAGGGC
>JANYHP010000281.1 GCA_025359005.1 Hyphomicrobiaceae bacterium
GGTTCGGGTGCTGCGCGATCCACAGTTCCGGTGCATCGCCTGACGTCAGCCCCATCTCGAACAAATTGGTGCCCGTTGCGCCATCGGCGAGCAGGCACTTCTTTTCCGCCAGCAGTCTGCCCAGCATCGTGCGTTCCATACAGGAAATGCCTCGTATTTGTGACCGAAGCCGGCAATTGTGTTTCAAGTCAAGTTGGCGCACACCGGCCACTCTCATTCCACGCATAGACCTCGAACACGGCTAAGGCACTCTCGATGGCGGAACGGATCATCATTTATTGGCGCGAGATTCCTGCCCAGATCATCGTCCGCAATGGTCGTCTGACCGAAAAGCGCGAGTTGCCCGAACGTTTCATTCAGGCCATCGACCGCTGTGCCATGTCGGTAGGCGCCAAAGAAAGCGAGGCTTATCTCGGCGAATGGCGGCGAGGTGCACCCGAGGCATGTGACGATGATCTGGCCGGCGTGGCCGCCGCCACTTTCGCCGAGATCTGCGGGATGTACGACGATGAACAGTTGAGGGCACTCGTGTCCAAAGGCGGCCGTGCATGAGCGTATCAGCCGAGCCCGCCGATGCACTTGTGATTTTCATGCCCAGCGGCCGTCGAGGACGGTTTGCGCGCGGGACGCCCGTCCTGGAGGCTGCCCGCAAGCTCGGCGTCTACGTCGAGAGTGTCTGCGGCGGACGCGGGATCTGCGGCCGGTGCCAAGTGCTCCCAAGCTATGGCCACTTCGCCAAGCATGCCATCACCTCTGCCGCCGGGCATCTCACACCAGCGAACGAAGTGGAGTTTCGTTATCGGAAAAAGCGAGCCCTCCCCGCGGATCGCAGGTTGTCGTGTCAGGCCAGGATCGAGGGCGATCTGGTCATCGACGTCCCGACCGATACCACCACCATTGGCCAAGTCGTACGCAAGCGAGCCGAGGCGCGGGACATCGTTCGCGATTGCGCCGTGCACCTACACTATGTCGAGTTGCCGCCACCAGAAATGGAGCGAACCCTGGGCGATCTTGACAGGCTGTCGGCACATCTTTTGTCGACGCACGGCGTCGAACTCGTCGACTATGATCCGTCCGTGCTCGCTACCGCCCAATCGGCCCTGATCGCAGGCGACTACAAAGCGACCGTGGCCGTCCATTCGGACCTGCGCCGCCCTGCCGTGATCGGCATATGGCCCGGCTACCGCGAGCAGGCGTTCGGCATCGCGTGCGACATTGGCTCGACCACCATCGCCTGCCATCTTGTCGACCTCATGAGCGGACGAACCGTGGCCTCCGTTGGCGCATCCAATCCTCAGATCCGTTTCGGCGAAGATCTCATGTCGCGCGTCTCGTACGTGATGATGAACAATGACGGGCGCCACGCGCTGACCGCGGCCGTGCGCGAGGCGGTGAATGCGCTCGTGCAAAGGGTTGCCGGACAGGGCGGTATTGCTGCCGAAGACATTCTTGAAGCGACGTTCGTCGGCAATCCCATCATGCATCATCTCTTTCTTGGCATCGATCCGACCCCGCTCGGCCAAGCGCCATTCGCTCTCGCCGTGTCGGGCGCCCTGGCTTTGCGCGCGGTCGATATCGGGCTCGCTCTTCACCCTGGCGCGCGTGTCTATATGCTGCCGTGCATTGCCGGACATGTTGGCGCCGATGCCGCCGCTGTCGCCTTGGCCGAGGCAAATATGGGCGCAGACGCTACACTGGTGGTCGACGTCGGCACCAATGCCGAGATCCTGCTCGGCAACAAGCACAGGCTCCTTGCCGCGTCATCTCCGACAGGCCCTGCATTCGAAGGTGCACAGATCAGCTGCGGGCAACGGGCCGCACCCGGTGCCATAGAGCGCGTGCGCATCGATCCCATAACGCTCGAACCGCGCGTGCGTGTGATCGGCTCCGATCTGTGGTCCGACGAAGACGGATTTGCAGAGGAAACGACCGCATTCGGCATAACCGGCGTGTGCGGCTCCGGAATAATCGAGGCCGTGGGCGAGATGTTTCTCGCAGGCATCATCCGCAGCGACGGCACAATCGATGGAACCCTAGAGGCGCGCTCCTCCCGGATCGTCCAGGACGGCCGCACCTTCTCCTATCAGCTCTGGCGAAAGCCGCATGCGCTTTCCATCACTCAAGCGGATGTCAGAGCCATTCAACTCGCAAAAGGCGCCCTATACGCCGGTGCTCGTTTGCTGATGGAACGTCTCGGCATCGAGCGCGTCGACCGCATCAAGCTGGCGGGGGCGTTCGGTAGTCACATCGATCCGAAGTACGCGATGATAATCGGCCTGATACCGGATTGCGACGTGTCGTGCGTCACGGCAGTTGGCAATGCGGCCGGCACAGGCGCCCGCATGGCCCTCTTGAACCGCGGACATCGGCGCGAGGTCGAAGCACTCGTCAGCCGCATCGAAAAGATCGAGACCGCGTTGGAGCCCAGGTTCCAGACACTCTTCGTCCACGCGATGGGTTTCCCCAACAGCACAGACGCATTCCCGGAGTTGAGTCGCGCTGTCCAACTTCCTGCGCGCGCCGCTGCTCCAGGCAACGACGGCGGTCCTCGCCGGCGGCCGAGAACGCGCGGCTAGAGCGCTTTCCACTTGGTTCTTGTCGAAGAAAGCGCTCTAGCCCATTGTTTGTCGCATTTTCTGCACCAAACCGGTGTCCACTTTGGTGGAAAATGCTCTGGCCCTGTCCGCAACCGTTCATACCGGCGGCCATCACGGCCTGGCGACCTTGCGCCAGAGCAGATAGCTGCCGATCACTGCACTCACGACCGAGGCGTAGATCCACAGCATCGTCGCACCCAACAGGTCCATGAGCAGGGAAGCAACCAACGGCCCCACCGCGGCGCCCGTGCCCCAGAGCAGCATGATGCTCGACACCCACGCGACCCGCTTTTCAGGCGGTGCCAGATCGTTGGCGTGCGCTGCTGCCAGTGAATAGAGCGTGGATGAAAACCCGCCCCACACGAACATCATGGCCAAACCGTTCCAGCGGCCACTCACTTGCGTATGCAAAATGAACAGCGACACCAACGCGGTCGCGAAGACCGAAACTGCCATCACCGTTCGACGCTCGAACCGGTCTGACGCGTACGATATCGGCAGCTGCATGACGATGCCGCCGATCTGCATAGCCGCCAGCATCTCCGCGATACCGCCAATGCTGAAGCCGGCGTCGATACCCCACTTCGGCAACAGGCTCGGCACCGTCCCGAACACGAGACCATGCATCAGCGAGGCCGCCGCCGCGGCCGGAACCAGGCGGGGAAGTTCCAGATATGTAGCCAGCGATGGGCTGGTCATGTTCGGAATGACGGCATCGGCACGAGGGCGCAGAAGCGGCGCCAGCACGTAGGCCACTGCTGACAGGAAGAACAAATTCAATATTGACGCCGGTTCGATGAATGCGATGACGATCTGACCGAACGCGAACGCGAGGCGGTTTGCGACCATGTAGGCGCCGAACACGAGGCCGCGCGTCTCGGGTTTGGACTGGGCAGCCAACCAAGATTCGACGAGCACGAAATAGGAGGCAGTCACGATGCCGCCGATACCGCGGAAGACCGACCACGGCACCGGCCCCGGGAACAGCCAGTGTAACAACGCCAGCACAGCATTAATGCCGGCGAGGACCAGCAGCGCCCTCTCCGCCCCAACCCAGCGGATTAGCCGCGGCCCGACGAGGCAGCCGAACAGGAAGCACAGCGAGAACACCGTTGATATCCCGCCCGCTGCCGACGCGGGATAGCCGTCGGCCGCAAGCTTCACCGGGATCAGCGCGAACAGCACACCCGTGCCCAATTGATTGACGGTCACCATGGCGATGATCGCCACGATGACCGTTGATTGAGCATAGTGCCTGTAAAAGATGGACCGTAGATTGAGAGAGCGCATGGGCGATCGATCGTGCTCAACTTCGCTGGCGCCCGCCGTTGGCGTCGAAGAGCGGCGTCAGTGCTATGCGTGCCGATTTCGGCTCCCCGAATATACCGATCGTGAAAGTCTCACCATCCCTCGCGAGGTCGCATCGTACATAGCCCAGCGCCACGCTCTTGCCCGCCCAATGCGCAAAGCCGCCAGACGTGATCTGTCCAACGGACTCCCCATTGCGCAGAATGGTTTCGTATCCGACGACGTCCACATCCGTATCGACGATGAGAGGAACCAACTTCCGAGTTGGCGGTGTCTCCCGATCTCTCAGAGCGGCATCACGTCCAATGAAGCGCGGCTTGTCATAGGCCACGAAGCGGTCAAGACCCGACTCCATCGGCGTGTAGTCCGGGCGGAATTCGCGCAGAAACGCGCCATAGGCCTTCTCGAGCCGCAGTGACATGAGCGCCCGATTGCCGAAATGGCGCAGTCCGAACTCATGCCCCGCTTCGAGCAGCGTCTCATGGAGCGTGACCTGATAGTCGGGTGTCGCCCAGATCTCATAGCCGAGATCACCGGTATAACTGGCGCGGATCACAATTGCAGGAACCAGCCCAACGCATGTTTCCTTCACCCCGAAGAACTTGAATGCAGCGCTGGAAACATCGTCGCGAACGAGCTTTTGCAGCAGCTCGCGCGACTTCGGTCCGGCAATCATGAAACCCGTTAACGCGTGCGGGAGCGGGCTAATCGATGTTCCCAGCGGCGGCGCGTGCTGTTCAAACCAGCGCATATGAAAGACTTCGGCCGTTCCCGAACCAATCATCAAGAACCGTTCGTCGGTCAGCCGGGCCAGCGAAAAATCGCCCATTATGGTCCCGCGCTCACTGAGCATCGGCGCCAGCACCATACGGCCCGTCTTTGGAATTTTGCATGCAAGAATACCGTCGAGCCACGCCGCAGCGTCAGGCCCGGTAATTTCGTATTTGCCGAAACCCGAGATTTCCATGAGCCCGACGCCATTGCGGACCGCGAGGCATTCCTCGCGCACGACCGGGAATGCGTTCGAGCGCCGGTAGGTCGGTTGTTCGAACGGCTCTGTTCCTTGCGGCGCGTACCAGAGCGCGACTTCTAATCCGAAACTCGAACCGAACACAGCGCCGGCCTGCTTCAGGCGATCATACACCGGGGTGCGGCGCAAAGGACGCGCAGCCGGCAGTTCCTCGTTGGGGAATGCGATACGGAAGCGGCGCTTGTAATTCTCCTGCACCTTGAGGTGTGTGTACGCTGGTGTCGCGAACGCACCGAAGCGCGCCACATCCATGGCGAAGATGTCGGATCCGGGATCACCGTCGACCATCCAGCGCGACAGTGCCAGGCCGACGCCACCGCCCTGCGCAAAGCCGGCCATCACACCGCAAGCTGACCAGTAGTTCCGCAGCCCGCGCACCGGCCCCACGAGAGGATTGCCGTCCGGAGCAAACGTGAACGGACCGTTGACGATCTTCTTGATGCCTGCGCGGCCGACCGCCGGGAAATGTTGAAAGCCGATCTCCAGATGCGGCGCGAGCCGATCCAAGTCGTCCGGCAGGAGTTGCATATTGAAGTCCCAGGGTGTGGTGTCCGGCGACCAGACGCGGCAGTCCTGCTCGTAGGTCCCCATCAGCACGCCCTGCCCCTCCTGGCGTAGGTAGATCTCCCCGGAATAATCCGTCGTGGGCAGGATCTCTTTGCCGTGTGCGATGATCTCGGGGATCGGCTCGGTGACAATATACATGTGCTCCATGGCCAGTACGGGCAGGTTGATCCCGGCCATGCGGCCAACTTCACGCGCCCAGAGGCCGGCCGCATTGACCACGTGCTCACAGATGATCTCGCCCTTGTCCGTCGTCACCAGCCAGCCGCCATCGGCGCGCTGCATCAGGCTCGTGACCAGTGTGTGCCGATAGATCTCTGCGCCCGCCTTGCGCGCCGCTATGGCGTAGGCGTGCGTAACTCCGTTTGGATCGACATGCCCCCCGTCTTTGCGCCAGATAGCACCGATGAACTGCCTGTCGTCGATCAGCGGGTTGAGCTTCTTGGCCTCGCTGGGGGAGATGAGTTCCATATCCAGGCCGAGGTATTTGCCGCGGCTGGCCATCATGCGGATATTGTCGAGAATGTCCTGGCTGGCGGCAATCACCATGTTGCCGGTGGCGTGGATGCCACAGGACTGGCCGGAGATTTCTTCGATCTCGCGATACAGGTCGATCGTATACTTCTGCAACTTCGAAACGTTCGCGTCGCCGTTGTAGGTGTGCACGCTGGCAGCGGCGTGCCACGTCGATCCCGAGGTCAGTTCGTGCTTTTCCACGAGCGCGACGTCCGTCCAACCGATCTTGGTGAGGTGATAGAGAACGCTGGCGCCGACAACGCCGCCGCCGATCACCACCACACGAGCTTGCGATTTCATGGCTGCGCCCTGTTGCTATCCGCATCGACGAACCGGCTGAGGGGATCGTTCCGATCCCGAGCGTTGATCCAGGCACAATTTCCGGATCGTGTCATGGGGCGACTTCAGATCGCGAACCAGGACGCGAGTTTGTCACGAGCAGCTAATCCATGAGCAAGGCTGAAGGCGTTGACGAGCGCGACGCGAAACCCGCCCGGCGGCATCGAATGAGCCTCCGGCGCGCGATCTTCGTGGAATGTGATCTGCACACTCGACACATCACGCATGCGCGCCACACTCTCGACGATCTCATTGGGAGGATATGAGTAGCGACGGCCATGTGGGCCGAACAGCGCAAGTGAGTACCCATCCCGGCGCGCGGTATCGTCGAAGTGCCATGTTTGATCGCGATAAAGCCCGATCAGCGCTTCGACCCAACCCGGGCCGTAAAGATCCGGCCATTGATCGGCGAAGCGCAAGTGCGCCTCGATAATTACGCCGCCGATCGTCTCCAGATTGAGCATACCGGAGTAGCCGGCCAGACGCCGGGAAATCCAAGTTTCCAAGGGCCTTTCCAATTTTGGATTGGACGCTGCATGGATGCTCCAGTAGTCGAACATCCCGTCAACGGTCGGCAGGCCCGTAGCGTGTCGTGTCCAGGCAACCCGACCGTCGACAATCGCGGCATCCGTCGAGACATGGGCACCCTCGAGCAACGGCATCCAGAAATGCCCCGGCGTATTGTGCGCCAGGTACTCCGCCCGTGACGCGAGCACACGACTTCCGAAGCCCATCCCGCCGAAGTTATAAATCGGCTTGGAGAACACCGGATACGACGCCGGCTCCAAACCGTGCGGCGCAGCCTCCAAGCCCTGACTAAGAGCCACTTGCAGTTTGTCGAAAACCCAGCGGTGCCGCGGGTTCCACGACCAAGCCTCGGGGTCGTCCGTCGGAATGCAGACATCTGCAGGGCAAGCGACATGAGAGAAATACTGATGGCGCCACGGCGCAGGCTCGACAATCGGCATGTATCAATCCCCACTTATACCAACGGTCAAAACTATTGACCGTTGGTACTTGTCTTCGATTGCGCGTGCCGACACCGCTGCCCCGCAAGGGGACTCCAAGTGGTCGCGCGGAGCCGGCCGGCACGCGCAATCGAAGACAAGTACCAACGGTCAATAGTTTTGACCGTTGGTATAAGTGGGGATTGATACATGCCGATTGTCGAGCCTGCGCCG
>JANYHP010000291.1 GCA_025359005.1 Hyphomicrobiaceae bacterium
GTCAACACCCGTTTGTCCGCGATCCGATGTTCCAGCCGTCCCATCAGCACGTCGTGGTTTAGCCGATCGAAGAACTTCTCGAGGTCCACATCGACGACGATACGACGCCCCTGCTGGACATAGCCCTGCGCTCGACGCACCGCGTCGTGCGCCCGCCGTCCAGGCCGGAAGCCGTAGCTTGCATCAGAGACTGTCGGGTCGAACCGCGGCTGCAGCACCTGTAAGAGGAGCTGCTGGATGAACCGGTCCAGCGCCGTCGGGATGCCGAGCTCGCGCTCGCCCCCGCCCGGTTTTGGAATCGCAACCCGCCGCACAGGCTGTGGCCGGTAGCGCCCCGCAAGCAACTCCTCGCGAATGCGCAGCCAGTTGGCCTTGAGATAGGCGGGAAGCTCGCCGACCGTCATACCGTCGATGCCGGGTGAGCCCTTGTTGTCCTTCACGCGTCGCGAGCCGCGGCGAGGCAGTTCTGGCGTTCGACCGCCAGCTCCATCAGGCTTTGCTGCCCTCCATCCGTACCCAAGCGTCCGTTGTTCCGCTCCGCCGTCGGGGTTTCCACACGCGTGACGGCTCCGGAGACGGCTTCACCGCCCGTTCCGCACACCCGCCCGGCATGAACCGGCTTCTGTGGCATGCCCCCCTCCGAGGAGCGGACACGTTCCGCTCTCCACACCGTTCGGTCCTTCGTCCGCCGTCGCCGAGGCTTCCGCCGGACTACTACGACCTCTGCTGACTTCTCCCGCCGCCGATACGCCGCGTCACCCTTCCAGGCGCGAGGGAGATCTCCCCGGGTAAGACCGCCGACCATCCCTGCACGACTGCCGGATCTACGTCCCTCCGCTTGGTCACGAGAGCTTCGCGGTCGTAGGCCCGCTCGCCCGGCTCGGAGACGCCTCATATCCGATTGCTGTTCGTCAGCCCGCAGGTTTTGCTCCATGCTTCCTTCACGCCGGCCTCGCGGTCCGACGCTCTGCACTTCACTTCGCTCGCTGTGACCAGCTCACGGGAGGACTTTCACCTCCAAGTCGACGCCCATGCCGGGCGCACCTACAGATCCTCTCGCTGACGCTGTTCGAGAAATTGCTCATTCTACAGGCCCTTTCGCAAGCCCCGACCACATCCGACGACCAAGCGCTTGGCAACCAGTTGAAATTGTTCGAAAGTTAGCCGGACGCTAGTGAGCTTTGGTCTCTTTGTGTTCTCACTGCCGCGCGGCCCAGACCTTGCATTCCGGACCTTGCATTCATGATCGCGAGTGACCACGCACCGTAGGGACACGGTGATCGCCTCCGCAATTCTCCACTGGACGTTTGCGCGGGCAATCACCATGTTGCGGTCATACCAGGGGACTACGCCCTCGGCCAAGATACGAAACGGCACCACCGGAGGTTCACTTGATGGTCCGCGTCACAGGCTTCAGAATTGTAATCGGCGCAATTGCTGGAATGGCGGCTTTAGGCGTCATTTCGGCCGATATGGCGCAGGCCAAAGTCGGCGCCGGCAGCTCCATGGGCAGCCGCGGCGCCCGCACCTATTCGGCACCGCCTGCCACCAGTACCGCGCCCAAGGCGGCCGCCCCCATGGACCGCACCATGACGCAGCCCGGCGCCCAAGCGCGCTCACCGGCTGCGGCAACGGCTGCCGCTGCTACTGCAGCACGCCCCTCAATGTTCGGTAGCATGGGCGGCATGTTCCGCGGCCTGCTGCTCGGCGGGCTGATGGCCGGTGTGCTCGGCTCGATCTTCGGCTTTGGTGCCATGGCCAACATGCTGGGCTTCGTTTTGCAGGCAGCCTTGATCGGCGGCTTGCTGTTCCTCGCCTATAGCTTCTTCCGCAACCGGTTGGGCGGAACGCCAGCCTTGGCGACCGCTCGGAGCCCGCAGGGCGACGCGCCGCGCCCACAGGACGCCTATCTCCGCACAGCCTCAGCGGCTGGTGGTGGTGCAGCCACCCCGGCGCTGACCTTGCAACCCGATGACTTCAGCGCCTTCGAACGTCTGCTGTCCGAGATCCAGTTGGCCTATGGCCGTGGCGATCAGAAGACAATCGGCGATCATGTGACACCGGAGATGCTGTCGTACTTCGCCGGCGACTTGGCGGAGAATGCCCGCAAGGGCGTGCGCAATGAGATCAGCGCGCCCAAGCTG
This sequence comes from Hyphomicrobiaceae bacterium, assembly GCA_025359005.1. GTDB lineage: Bacteria > Pseudomonadota > Alphaproteobacteria > Rhizobiales > Hyphomicrobiaceae > JABFRJ01. Next base: position 2,145 of record JANYHP010000291.1, read on the forward strand.
CTGCAGGGCGACCTCTCGGAAGCCTGGCGCGAGGAGCGCGACGAGTACGCCACGGTGGCGATGCGCTTTTCGCTGCTCGACCGCATGGTGGACATCGCCTCCGGTCGTGTCATTTCCGGCAGCGCGACCAACCCCCAGGAATCGACAGAAATCTGGACATTCAGCCGCCCCCGCGGCGGCAAGCCCGACCAGTGGGAGCTGAGTGGCATCCAGCAGGCCTGATCCGTCTGTGCCGCGCTTTCTTGACAACCCTGAGCCGGACGGAACCCTCCGTCCGGCTCTTGGCTTTTGAAACGCCGCCTGCGAAGCGGCCCCTTGCGTCCACGGGATCATTGTGGTTGCCGTTGATCACAATCCGACCGCCAGCAGCATACGCGAGACGAACCACGGATGACGATCATGACCGATGACGAAGAAGCCCGCATCCGCTCCGGCCGCGCCTTGTTCGAATCCATGGGTGGCTTCCACGTTACAGCCTGGGACGCGGGGCTGAAGCAGGTCACCGCTGCCTTCACCGTTAAACGCGACTACTGCCACACCAACGGCACCATCGCCCAGGGCGGCTTCATCACCGCCTGGCTTGACGCCGCCATGGCGCACGCCGTGCTGCATGATAGCGACCATGTGTTCAACGTCGCCAGCCTCGAGATCAAGGTGAGTTTTCTCGAGCGGGTCGGGCCGGGGCCTGGCACCGTACTCGGCCGTGTCGTTCGGCGCGGCAAGCGCGTGGCCTTCATGGAAGGCGATCTCTATAATCCCGACGGCCGCCTCGCCGCCCAAGCGACGTCCACCGGCATGTTGGTAGCCGCGACACCAAAGCTATAAAAGCTCGGGCCAAAAAGCCGAGCAGTTGGCCACGCGATGCCTGAACATGTGGAAAGCTTGGAATGTGCAGAGCCGCAATGGCCGTACCGGCTTTTGATCCCGCGTGGTCCCTACAATTGTAAGGTGGGCGCCATATGTCCGGAACCACGGCTCCGGTCAGGGACAGCTCCCATGCGAGTTTTATAGGCCCCCGGGTCAATATGCGGCGACGCACCTCA
>JANYHP010000328.1 GCA_025359005.1 Hyphomicrobiaceae bacterium
CGGCGGCATGATCCCCACCGTCATGGCCTCGTCGTATCTGCTGTTTCCGCGCGACAAGCAGGTCTACGTCAACCCCGTGATGGGGCTGATCATCACGCTGGCGCCGACCATCGGGCCGACGGTCGGTGGGCTGGTGACCAACGCGTTCTCCTGGCACTGGCTGTTCTTCGTCAATATCGTGCCCGGCATCCTCATCACCACATCGGCACTGCTGCTGATCGACTTCGACAAGCCCGACTGGCCGCTGCTGCGCAAATGCGACTGGTGGGGCCTTGCCGGCATGGCGGGCTTTCTCGGCTCGCTCGAATTCGTGCTCGAAGAGGGCGCGCGCAGCGACTGGTTCCAGGACGAAACGATCGTGCTGTTCTCGATTGTGTCGGCGCTGTCGGCGGTGCTGTTCTTCTGGCGCTCGTTCACCGTCGCCGAGCCCATCGTCGATCTCCGCGCCTTCCGTATCCGCAATTTCGGCATCGGCTGCGTGCTGGCCTTCATGGTCGGCGTGGGCCTTTATGGGCTCACCTATCTCTACCCGGTCTATCTCAGCCAGATCCGCGGCTACAGCGCGCTGATGATCGGCGAAGCGCTCTTCGTATCAGGACTGGCGATGTTCTTCACCGCGCCGTTGACCGGGCGGCTGATGACCAAGATGGACCCGCGCATCCTGATGGCGATCGGGTTCGCAGCCTTTGCGGCCGGCACCTGGCGGATGAGCGGGCTAACGCGCGACTGGGACTTCTGGGAGTTGCTGGTGCCGCAGGTGCTGCGCGGCTTCGGCATGATGGCGTGCATGGTGCCGATCAACTTCATGACCCTCGGCGCACTGCCGCCCGAGCGGCTGAAGAACGCCGCGAGCCTTTACAATCTGACGCGAAATCTCGGCGGGGCGGTCGGCCTGGCAGTGCTGACGACGCTGCTCAACATCCGCACCGACCTGCACCTCGACCGCCTGCGCGAAAACGCAACGCAGGCGCGCGGTCCCGTCACCGAACTTCTGGCCCAGCTCACTCAGCGCTTCAAGGACTACGGCACCGATGCCCCGACGATGGCGCTGAAGACGCTGGCGCAAATGGTGCGCCGGCAGGGCGTCGTGCTGGCGTTCGCCGACGTGTTCCTCGCACTGACGGTGCTGTTCCTGTTGCTGGTGCCGACAGTCATGATGCTCACCCGCCCCGCCACCGGCACCGCGCCAAAGACGGACGCGCACTGACCGATCACGCGCCCCCCGCGCCGCCGTGCACGCGCAGTGCCGCCGCCGCCGCAAATGGCGCGACGACGACACTGGCCAGCGAAATGGCCCCGAGAAACAGCAACGCCTGCACGGTGCTGCCCGGTGCTGGGCCGGTCGCGTCCGACGCCGCAACGCCGAACACCAGGGTCGGCACGTAGAGCGGCAGCACCAGCAGGGAAATCAGCACGCCGCCCTTGCGCGTCGCTAAGGTCAGCGCCGCGCCCACCGCCCCGATGGCGCTGATGGCCGGCGCCCCCGCCAGCATAGCGCCAATCAACGTGCCATTGGCCGACGGCGGCAGATTGAGCAGCAGCCCCAGCAGCGGCGCCACCAGCACCAGCGGCAGCGCCGCCGTCAGTCCATGCGCCGCCATCTTGACCAGCACGACGACTTCAAGCGGCATCGGCGCCGTCATCAAGACCGCCAGCGAGCCATCGCGGTGATCGGCCTCGAACACCCGGTTGAGCGACAGCAGCGCCGACAGCAACAGCGCGATCCACAACGCGCCGGGCGCGATGCGCGCCAACAGCGCGGTATCCGGCCCGAGTCCCAGCGGCAGCAGGCTCACCACGATCAGATCGAAACCCAGCACGGTGCCGAGCGCGCTCGCGTCGCGCATGGCCAGCGCCAGTTCCCGTCGGAGCAGGGCAGCCATCGTCGCCATCATGCCGATGCCGCCCCGCCGGCTGCGACGGTATCGAGATCGAGAGTGTCGACGTCATCCAGCTCCAGATCGAGATGCGTGGCGATCACGGCCAGCCCGCCGCCCGCCAGATGCGCACGGATCATGGCCGCGACCTGCCGCGAGGACGGCACATCGAGCGCCGCCGTCGGCTCGTCCAACAGCCACAGCGGCCGATGCGCCACCAGCACGCGCGCCAGCGCCAGCCGGCGCTTCTGCCCCGTTGAGAGAATGCCGGCCGGCGCATTGGCCAATGCCTCAAGCCCCAACCTGTCGAGCGCCTCCTGCACGCTCACACTCTCTGCACCAGCGCCGAGAATATCGCGCCAGTGCACCAGCGTCTCGGTGGCGGTCAGCTCAGGCTTCAAGGCGTTGGCGAAGGTGATCAGATGGCAGTGCTCGGCGATCAGCGCGTCAGCGCCAAAACCCTGCAGCCGCACCGTGCCGGCGGCCGGCGGCATCAACCCGGCAAGCGTGCGCAACAGCGTGCTCTTGCCGGACCCGTTGTCGCCGGTGACCACCAACGCGCGCCCGGCAGGCACGACAAAATCCAGCGATTTGAACAAAACCAGATCGGCATAGCCCTGCCCGAGCCCTTCCACGATCAACCTGACGTCACCCGGCATCCGCTTTCCGCCCATTTTGTGCAAGGCCACACGCGCTGCCCGGTTTATGGGCAGCAGCCCCGCAGCGTGCGGGCCAGCCCCGCACCGGACTTCGCCGTTTGTCGGCTAGCGAAAGCCTCTGCCGCCCCTTATAAGGCGCGCTCAGGGTGATTTGCCAGGGTCGAGTTCCGCGCCTGAGACGCGCGCGCCGCCCCAACCGTCATCCCGGCGCCATTCCCGCAGTGCCGCCGCCAGATACACCCTTCGGAGATTGCAGGTCATGAGCCTCACCGTCCAATCGCTCGACAGTTTCAAGTGCCGCTCGTCGCTGACGGTTGCCGGCAAGACCTACGAATACTTCTCCCTCCCACTGGCTGAGGCCAACGGCCTCGCCGGCATCGCCAAGCTGCCCTACTCATTGAAAGTGCTGCTGGAAAACCTGCTCCGCTTTGAGGATGGCCGCACCGTCAAGAAGGCCGACATCCAGGCCATGGCGTCGTGGCTGGTCGACAAGGGCAAAGCCGGCGCCGAGATCGGCTTCCGTCCCGCCCGCGTTCTCATGCAGGACTTCACCGGTGTGCCAGCCGTTGTCGATCTCGCCGCCATGCGCGACGGCATGAACGCTCTGGGCGGCGATCCAACCAAGATCAACCCACTGGTGCCCGTCGATCTCGTCATCGACCATTCGGTGATCGTCGACGAATTCGGCAGCCCGAAATCGCTGGCCCACAATGTTGAACTCGAATACGCGCGCAACGGCGAGCGCTATAACTTCCTCAAGTGGGGCCAGGGCGCCTTCGCCAATTTCCGCGTCGTGCCCCCCGGCACCGGCATCTGCCATCAGGTCAATCTCGAATACCTGTCGCAGACGGTGTGGACGGCCGAGCAGCCCAACGGCAAGTGGCTCGCCTACCCCGATACCCTCGTTGGCACCGACAGCCACACCACCATGGTCAACGGTCTCGCCGTGCTCGGCTGGGGCGTGGGCGGCATCGAAGCTGAGGCCGCCATGCTCGGCCAGCCGCAGTCGATGATGATCCCCGAAGTGATCGGTTTCAAATTGACGGGGCGCCTCAAGGAAGGCATCACCGCCACCGACCTCGTGCTCACCGTCACGCAAATGTTGCGTAAGAAGGGCGTGGTCAACAAATTCGTCGAATTCTATGGCCCCGGCCTCGATGCGATGACGCTGGCCGACCGCGCCAC
>JANYHP010000356.1 GCA_025359005.1 Hyphomicrobiaceae bacterium
CGGAGCACCACAACCAAAACAAGCCTCAAAACCCGCCGCAAGAAAGCCGGATGGAACGCCGCCTATCTCGGCAAAGTCCTGCGTGGCGCCGGCTGATCATCTACGAGCGATTCCCCTGCGCAGGCCCGGACAGAGGCCCGCAGGGCAATCGCATTTGAAAATTCCACTTGCGCGTCGCTTGGCAAATCGATTCTACGGGCTGGCACCGTTGGCGATGATGGAGCCGGCGCCATGCGCGATTTTGTCGAGGTTTTCGAGGGGCTTGATGATCCCCGGACGGGTAACGCCAAGCGCCGTGACCTGCATGAGGTGCAGCTGATCGCGTTGCCGACGACGCTGAGCGGCGGCGAGACCTGCGCCGATATGGAGCTGTTCGCCGAAACCAAGCTGGAGTTCCTGCGGACGTTCATGAAGCTGGAGAACGGTCCGCCATCGCACGATACCTTTTCGCGGCTGTTCCGGCTGCTCGATCCGGCCCAGTTCCGGGCTTGCTTCATCGCCTTCATGCAGCGCATTGCCGGTGCCTGCGAAGGTGTGGTCGCCTTCGACGGCAAGACGCTGCGTCGTTCATTCGACAAAGCCTCCGCGTCGTCGCCCCTGCACATGGTCACGGCCTTCGCCGCCGATGCTCGGCTCGTGCTCGGCCAGATCGCGGTCGACGACAAATCGAACGAGATCACGGCGATGCCGAAACTCATCGACATGTTGACCTTGAAGGGGCGCGTGGTCACCGCCGATGCGTTGAATTGCCAGCGCGAGATCGCGGCGAAGATTGTCGAGAAAGAGGCCGACTACGCCCTCGCCTTGAAAGGCAATCAGGGCAATCTTTACAACGACGTCATCGCCTTTCTCGACGATCCCGAGACGCCGCTCGACACAGCTTCGACGACCGCCGGCGACCACGGTCGCATCGAGGTTCGCACGGCGTCCGTCAGTACCGATATCGACTGGCTGCAGGAGAACCACGACTGGCCGGAAATAAAGGCCGTCGGCAAAGTCGTCTCGTCACGGGAGATCGCCGGCAAGACCACGACCGAGACGCGCTATTATCTGCTCAGCACGGCGTTCCCCGCGGCCCGGTTCAATGACATCGTCCGCAGCCACTGGGCGATCGAGAATAGCTTGCACTGGGTCCTGGACGTCACCACGAACGCGGACCAGTTGCGCAACCGCCTGGATCACGGCCCGGAAAACCTCGCCATGCAGCGCAACCTCGCGCTCAATATCGCGAAACTGGAGCCATCAAAGGGCTCCATGCGCGGCAAGCTGAAGCGCGTCGGCTGGGACGATCGCTACCTGCTCAAGCTTCTGACCCAGTTCAAACGAGCCGAAGTGCGATAGCCCTCCCACACAGTCGAGTTTAGCAGCCGCAAAAGGGCCAGCGTTGCGCTATGTCACGGCTGACCTGGGCGCGGTCGGTCGCTATAAGCGCCGGGGAAGGGGCGATGGTGCGTCGCGGCCCTGCCGGTTCCGCCTGTCGATTTGGCCCCCTCCTCCATGTCTCTTTTGCCCGCCAAACCCCGTTTGATGGACCGTGCGCTGGGGGCGGCGGTGGCGGGGACGATCGGGCTCGTCGAGCGCACCAGCACGCCGCCGCCGCTGCAGGATCTCTATCAGGCGACGCTGCTCGCCAATCATCCGATGATCATCGCCATGTGGCACGGGCAGTTCATGATGCTGCCGACGCTGACGGCGACCGGTATCCCGGCCAAGGCCATGCTGGCGCTGCATCGCGATGCGGAAGGCCTGGCGGTGGCGCTCAGGCGCTATGGCATCGAGTTGATCCGGGGTGCTGGTGCGTCTGCCAAGGGCAAGGATCGCGGCGGTGCGCATGCGTTCCGGGCCGCCGTGCATGCGCTGGAACAGGGTTTTTCGGTGGCCATGACGGCAGACGTGCCGCCGGGCCCCGCGCGGCGCGCCGGACACGGCATCGTGACGCTGGCGAAAGTTTCGGGGCGGCCGATCCTGCCTGTCGCCATGTGCTCGTCGCGCTATATCGCACTGCCGACCTGGAGCCGGATGACCATCAATCTGCCCGGCTCGCGGCTGGGCGGCTCGTTCGGCGCGGCTATCCATGTGCCGGCTGATGCGTCGCCGGCGGAGTTGGAAGAGCTGCGCCGCGAGGTCGAGACGCAGATGAACATCGCCACCGTGGACGCCTATCATCGCGCCCGTGCCGACCACCGCCGCGCGACGCCGCCAGCAGCCCTCACCGCCACCGGCGAACGCGCCGAGCCGGGTTTCAAGCTTAAAACATATGTGCGCGGCATGAGCGCGATGACGGCTGTCGCGCCGGCCGTGCTGGCGTTGCGCGCGCGGCGCGGCAAGGAAGACGCGGCGCGGCGGGGCGAACGCTATGGCATCGCTTCGCGGCCGCGGCCTGATGGCGAGGTGCTGTGGCTGCATGCGGCCAGCGTGGGCGAGACGATGGCGGTGCTGCCGCTGATCGAGGCATTGGACCGCGAGCGCCCCGCATCTCATGTGCTGTTGACGACAGGCACGCTGACGTCGGCGCGGCTGGCGGCGGCGCGACTTGGTCCCAAGGCGATGCATCAGTTCGTGCCGCTCGATGCGCCGAAATACGTCGCGCGTTTTCTGGAGCATTGGCAGCCGTCGCTTGGCGTGTTCGTCGAAAGCGAGATCTGGCCCACGCTTATTCTCGAGGCGTCGAAACGCGCCATTCCGCTGGCGCTGGTGAATGCGCGCATGTCGAAGACGTCGTTCCGGCGCTGGCGCGCGCATGGCTCGGTGTCGCGGCCGCTGTTCAGCCGGTTTGCCGCCGTGCTCGCGCAATCGCGGGAGGCGGCTGATCGCTTCACGGCGCTGGGCGCGCCGGGCGTGGTGGATGCGGGCAATCTGAAGTTCGACGCGCCGCCACCGCCGGCCGATGCGGTGCGTCTCGACGCGCTGCGCTTGGCGCTGGGCGCGCGGCCGTGCTGGCTGGCCGCGTCCACGCACGCCGACGAGGAGAGCATCATCGCGGCCACGCATACGCTGTTGCGCGTCACCAAGCCCGATCTCGTCACCATCATCGTGCCGCGCCATCCAGAGCGCGGGGCAGCGATTGCAGAAAGCCTTGCGGCACAGGGGTTCTCAGTTGTGCGCGGGTCGGTGGGCGCGGCGTTGCCAGCGGCCGGAGGCGGCGTTAAGGCGGGTATCTATCTCGCCGATACGCTGGGCGATCTGGGTACGTGGTTTGCGCTGGCGCCGGTCGCGTTCATGGGCAAGTCGCTGTCGCGGGAGGGCGGCGGGCACAACCCGATCGAGGCGGTGCGGCACGGTGCGGGCGTGCTGACGGGGCCTGCCTGGGGCAATTTCGACGTGGCCTACAAGGCGCTGCTGGCGGCGGGTGGTGCGCGGGAAGTGGCCGCTGCCGCAGCGCTGGCCGCCGAAGTGGCGCGACTGCTCGACGATCCGGCGGCGCTGGAGAAAATGCGCGCGTCGGCCACGATTGCCGTCGACAAGCTTTCCGGGGCGCTGCCGCGCACGGTTCAAGCCTTGCTGGCGCTGTTGCCACCGCTGCCGGCTGCAGAGCGCGAGGCGTGAGGATGCGCGAACCGTCGTGGTGGTACGCGGAGGGCGGCACGCCGTGGTTCGCACGCGCCCTGGCGCCGGCCGGTGCGCTGTATGGCGCGCTCGCCGGGCGCCGCATGAAACAGCCGCCACGGCACGTCGCGAAAATTCCCGTCGTGTGCGTCGGCAACTTCACCGCCGGCGGCACGGGTAAAACACCGTTTGTGCGCACACTGCTTGGCTTTCTGCGCGATGCCGGACATCGACCGGTGGTGCTGTCGCGCGGCTATGGCGGGCGCATCGCAGGCCCCCATCGCGTCGATCGCGCACGCGATCGGGCGGTCGATGTCGGCGACGAGCCGTTGCTGCTGGCGGCCGATGCACCCGTGTTCGTCGCGCGCGACCGGGCCGCCGGTGCTGCCGCCATCGAGGCCGTGACCGATCTCAGCGCAACCGTCATCGTCATGGACGACGGCTTGCAGAACCCCGCACTGGCCAAGGCTTTGTCGATCGCCGTGGTCGATGGCGCACGCGGCTTCGGCAACGGCCGATGCATTCCCGCGGGGCCGTTGCGCGCGCCGCTCGCCGGACAGTTGGCCCGCGTCGATGCGGTCGTCGTCAACGGCGGCACGCGCGGGGTTGGTGATAGCCTTCTTTCCATGCGCTGGCGCGAGGGGCTCGCACAGCCCGTGCTCGACGCGCGGCTCGCGGTGGCGTCGTCTGTATCAGCTTTGAGCGGCCGTCCCGTCGTCGCCTACGCGGGCATCGGCGTGCCGCAGCGCTTCTTTGCGACACTGGCAGCGACGGGCGCCGACGTGCGTGCGACGATCTCGTTCCCCGATCATCATGCCTACACTGGAGCCGATGCCGTCCGCCTGATCGCGGCCGCCGATGCCGCTGGCGCCGAGCTCGTGACGACCGAAAAAGATGCCGTGCGGTTGTTGGGAACAGCAGGCGCGTTGGGCGATCTCGCCCGCCGCAGCATGTCCCTCGCCATCCGCCTCGATCTCGACGACGCGGACGCCGTGATCTTGCGCCGCCTCATCGCCGAGCGGGTGGGGTGATGCGTGCGCGCCTGGACACGTCGCCCTATCGGGCGATGCAAGGGGCTGTTCGCCCCTTTCGATCCCCAACGAGGGCTCGCCGCCCTCGACCCGCGCTGTTTGGCGCGGAGCGTGCCACGTCCACCCTGGATGGGTTGCCAAGCCGCACGCGCGGGCACCATGACACGACACCGCCGCTGCGATACACAACGCCATGCGACTGAAGACAGAACTCTGGGTCAAGGCCTACATCCGCCAGCGGCAGGTGGTGGGCGCCTTCGCGGCCATCGTTGCGCACGGGCATGATTCGGCCGGCGCCGTGCTGATCAAGATCTGCCGCCTCGACGGCACAGCGCAACTCTACGGACCGGCGCCCATGAGCCTCGCCGATGATGGCGTGGGCGACGGCGGCCGGTCGTTCGCGCGCCTGCACGACGCCGACTGGATCGGCGAGCGCGACGCCGACGCGATCGTCGCCCGTCAGCGCTCCTACGACGAGGACGCGTGGGTCGTTGAGGTGGAAGATCGCCGCGGCGCGCATGGTCTTGATGGCCTGATTGCAACACCGGCCCGCTGACGGCGGGCGCGTTAAGGTCTTGTTAATGTCTGCAGCCTCTGATGGCAGAGTAATCAGCGCGTAAGGATCAAAAATGGCAGCCAAGCCCGGACGAACCCGGCCCGGCTGCACCGGCGGGGCACAGCCATGGCGACCATATTCGAACTGAAAGCGGCCAATACAGCGCCGCGCGGCGGGACCGAGCGGCGGACGGATGGGGCCTGCGAGATCATCCTCTTCCCCGGCGTGCGCTACGAACGCTGGACGGAACCGGCGGCGGCGCCGAAAGCTGCGGCGCCCATGCGGAAAGCCCGCAACCGGAAGCGCGAGCTGGAAATGGCCGACTGAGCGGCGTCCACTTTTCCCTGACGTCACGTCACGACGTGATATAGAGCGCGCAAAATGTGCGCGGGGCCGCTGCCGCGCCATGCAAGGCGCGCGACATGCCCCCCGAGACCCTGCCACGCTGGTGGCACCCTGAGATCCACGCCGACCGCCGGCCCGCGCTGCTGCTGCGCGGGCG
>JANYHP010000400.1 GCA_025359005.1 Hyphomicrobiaceae bacterium
GTGGACCAGCCGCGCAACCTCGCCAAGTCCGTTACCGTCGAGTGATTGCAGGGGGCGGCATAAGTGATTGGGACGTTTGCTCCATTAAGGATCAGGATCGTTTGATCGTTGTCAGGGCGCGGCGGTCCTGGAAATGCCGTAATTGCACGATGTTTTGGTCAACTGCTGGCGTGATGATCCAACGTCGTTGGCAGAAGCGGACGACGGGCAGGGCAAGAGGTAAAGCTTGATCGATCTTGCGATGCTTCAAAAATGGCAGGTGCGATGAGGAGCCAAACCGAACGCGCTCGGACAGGACCGGCCTTTGCGGTCGAGTTTGGCGCGTGGTGCGTCGTTCGCGCGCTGGCCTTTGCGGCTCTTCTGGTTATGCCGACGTCGAGTATCGCGCAGACGGCTGATGTGCCGGCGGCGAAGGCGGCGCCCAAGCGGACCAAGGCGGGCGCCCGTTCCCCATCTGCCGACCAGAGCGCGGACGCGCAGGGCAGCGCGGCCCGGAAAGACCCTGCAGCCATTCAGGCCTCTGTGGAGGGTGCTGCAAAGCTTATTGAAGCCGGTAAGACCGATCAGGCGATCAGCGTGCTGAGTGCGGCGATTTCGGCTGGAAATCTCCCCTCCCAGGTCATGGCCCGCGCGCTCTACCTGCGTGGAGCCGCCTATCGCAAACAGCAAAAACCGGCACTAGCCATTTCCGACCTGACGAGCGCCCTGTGGCTAAAGGGTGGGCTCAACGACGCCGACAAGGCGGATGCCACACAGCAACGCGCGGCGGCATACGGTGAGGCCGGGCTGGACGACCAAGGGCAAGCCATTGCGGCAGGCACGCCGTCACAGCGCAGCAAGAGTACCGCGCCTGCGGGTTCGCTGGCCGCCAACGCTGGGACACCAGAACCTGGTCCAAAGCGCAGTACGAGCGATAACTTTTTTCAGAGCGTTTTCAATAGCGGTGGCACGCAGCCCATCTCCGACGAACCGTCGACGACCCGCACGACGCGCAACCAAGCTTATGAGAAGGCGCAGGCAGTGGCAAAGCCGGTCGCGGCTGTTCCCATCACTCCGGCTCCTGCGCCGGCCGCTGCCCCGCCGCAAGTGCCGCGCGCGACGATTGCGGCCGCAACAACGCCGGCTGTCCCGGCCAACGTCGGCGCGGCACCGGCACGCGGTCCAACAGCGCGGACCGAGGGCGTCCATCAGGCGCGGGTCGCGCTGGTGCGGACGATGCCGGAGGCCGAGACTGTGGTGGCCCGTTTGAAGACCCAGTATCCTGCCGCGCTTGGCGATCGAAATCCGGCGATCGGACAAGCCGCTTTCGGCAATATGGGGACGTTCTTCCAGGTTAATGTTGGTCCGTTCCCGTCGAGTGCCGATGCCGGCGCGGTGTGCACGCGTTTGAAGGGCAGCGGTCTCGATTGCGTGCCGGTCCATCAGTGACGTGCGCTTTGGCCTGAATTTCGGCGCAAATCAGGCGCTCGCCCGCGATTGCATGTGGCCTTTCTCAGGCGCCCGGCCGTGCTAGACACCCTTCACGGACGAGTGCAGTGGTCGCAACTCCGGTTGCAGCCGGAAAAGTCGCAAGCTTTCCGGGTCGATCAAGCGGCGGGGCAGTTATGCAAGACAGTGGCGGCGCAGGCCAGCATCCCGGCGACCCCGAGCGGACCGATTTGTCGGGCACGCTCGCCAAGCTGACCGAGGAAGACCCGGCCGCGCGCGTCAAGCTGAGGACGCGGCTGCGGAACTATTTTTTGACCGGCCTCGTGATCGTCGGCCCGGTAACGATCACGCTGTACATCGCTTGGTACGTCATCAACCTTTTCGATGTGTGGGTGAAGCCGTATATCCCTGTGGTCTACAATCCCGACACCTATTTGCCATTCAGTGTGCCGGGCTTCGGCATCATTTTCGCGGTCATCCTATTGATTGTCATTGGGGCGCTGGCAGCCAACCTGATCGGCCGCTCGGTGATCAGTTCGGGCGAAATGATGCTCGGGCGCATGCCGCTGGTGCGAAATCTCTATCGCGGCACCAAGCAGATTTTTGAGAGCGTTGTGCACGCGTCCTCGCAGTCGAGATCGTTCCAGAAGGTCGGTCTCATGGAATTCCCTTCGAAGGGGATCTGGGCCATCGTCTTTCTGACCGGCCCCGCCGCCGACGAGATCGCTGCGGTGCGACCGGCCGATGACCTCGTCAGCGTCTTCATGCCGACCCACTTGCTGCCGCCTTCGGGCTTTGTGGTGTTTGTGCCGCGCGCGTCCGTGGTGCCGATCGATCTGTCGGTCGAGGATGCCGCCAAAATCATTATTTCGGCCGGCATGGTCAATCCGGGCGCACAAAAGCGTCTGGCCGAGCTTGCGGCTGCCAAAACGTCCGGCCGCACGTCAGTGCAATAACGCCGGGTATAAACGGCGCCGGGACGCCTTCTTGCGATGGTCGGGGGCGGTTGCACACCTTTTGGCGGAACGCCCATCCTCCATTTGGTGCCAACAGTGAGAGACATTGCCAACGCGATCACGCCCCCATCTACCCTTGGGACGGTTGCCCGCGGCGACGGTCGTTAACATAGTGTGCCGGACATTTACGATAATGCGCGAGGGTGTCGGGCGGCCGACTTCGGTCCAGCGCAGTAAAAGACTTTTCTGAGTGAGAGGTTGGGACGATGACCGTGACGCCCGCCGGGGCGCCGACTGCACCGCTGGGGGGAGCCGCGTCCGGCAGCCGCCGCAAGGCGCAAACAGACCGGAAGGCCCCTGCGGCGGCGCGCGCGACAGACAAGCACAGGGACGAGCGCGTCGGCGCAACGATCGAGTTGATCGCTGCAGTCATCGCGGTGAGTGATGACGAGCCGGTCGTCGAGGTGCTGGTCTCGGCGGACGGGCGCGAGCCTGAGCGGTTGCCGTCCGCACGGTTCCTGGTCGAAACCGGCCAGACGCTCGATGATGCGTTGCGCGGTCCTGTCGAGGCTGAAACCGGCCATCAGATCGGCTATCTCCAGCAGCTCATTGCTTTTGCTGAGCCACGTCCGCCTGGGTCCGACAGCGTGTTGCCCGCCGATGTGATGATCGGCTATCTGGCTCTGGTGCATGACAGCCGCCGAACGCGAGGAGGCGCACGCAAGCGGGCGCGGCAAAGCCGCTGGCAGGGTTGCTATCAGCACCTGCCGTGGGAAGACTGGCGCGGTGGCCGGCCTCGCATTGTCGACGAGGTGATCCTTCCTCGGTTGGTGGCCTGGGCGAAAGCCGGTCAATCCGGCCTCAGCAAGGCGGCGCTCGGGCGCCAGCAGGCGGGGCGGGCGGCGCGGGTCCGACTGGCGTTTGCCAATCCCGGAAGCGATTGGGACGAAGATAAGGTGCTGGTCCGCTACGATCTGCTCGCCGAGGCGGGGTTGCTGGCGGAAGAGATGACGGGTGGCCGAGGGCTACGAGGGGGCAGAGGTGGCAAGGCCATCGCCGATATCGCGCTCGGTCGCGTCATGCTTGCCGGGCATCGTCGCGTGCTAGCGGCG
>JANYHP010000411.1 GCA_025359005.1 Hyphomicrobiaceae bacterium
TTTTTGCAGCCTCCAGCGGATCGTCCAACGAGAGCAGGCGCGAGCCAAGGCCAGCGTCGCCGATGCGGCCACCGGCGTTGATGCGCGGGCCGAGAATGTAGCCGAGATGATAGGTGGTGGGCGCAGCATCCAGGCTCGCCGCATCGAACAACGCGCGCAGGCCGACGTTGGCGCGCGCCTTCATTACCTGCAGGCCTTTGACGACATAGGCGCGGTTCAGCGTTTGCAACGGCACCACGTCGCACACTGTGGCGAGCGCCACGAGATCGAGCAGCTGCAGCAGATCCGGCGGCGTCGTGCGTCCGTCGTAGAACTTGCGCCGCTTCAGTTCGCGCAAGGTGGCCACCAGCACCAGAAATACCACGCCCGCCGCACACAAGTGACCAAGGCCAGACAGATCGTCCTGCCGGTTGGGGTTCACCACCGCCAGCACGTCCGGCAGCGTCACGTCCGCCTGATGATGATCGATGACGAGCACGTCGACACCGAGTTTGCGGGCAACCGCCAGCGGCTCGAAACTGGTGGTGCCGCAGTCGACGGTTACGATCAGTTTGGCACCGTCTTTGGCCAGCATCTCGATGGCTTGCGGATTGGGGCCATAACCCTCGAACAGGCGGTCGGGAATGTAGATGCGCGCCTTGATGTCGTGGGCGGCAAAAAAGCGCGCCATCAACGCCGACGAACACGCGCCGTCCACGTCATAGTCGCCAAAGATGGCGACGTGTTCGCCGCGCACGATGGCGTCGGCGAGGCGGGCGGCGGTGGCGTCCATGCCCTGCAACGTCGAAGGATCGGGCATCAGCGCCTTCAGCGTCGGATCGAGAAACACCGGCGTGTCGTCGACGCTGATATCCCGCGCGGCGATGACCCGGCCGAGCAGCTCGGGCAGCCCGTGGCGCTGGCTGATCATCAGCGCGCGATTATGATCGGCTGGCGCCAAGCGCTCGCGCCAGGCCAGCCCGCGCGCCGATTTGCCAATGCCGAGAAACGCCTCGTCGCCGCTCTCCGTCGTCTGCTGCGCCTTGCGCACTACGGCCATGATGCCCTCCGTCGATCGCCGGAGGTTATGCCGATTCACGGCCTCTGCAACGCGGCGCGTCGGCTTGCGCACACAATTCGATGCCGCGCGGCGCGTCGGCCATCACGCCGCCGAGATGCGTGCTTTGGCGAAAGGGGTGACGTTGCTGGTGGGGTCGGGATCGCCGGAGCCTGGGCCGGGATCGCCTGTCGCGAGGGTCTGATCGTTCGCCGGTTCAGCACGTGCCGGCGGCAGGCGGCCGAGCACGGGCACACCGGCAACACCCTCGAAGTCGGACGCGCGGCGCAGGCGTTGGTCAAACATCTCGGCGAGGCCGGCAAGGCCGGCCGACAGCACGAAGCCGGCCAGCAGCCCAGCGATGATGAACTTCAGCCGCGATGTGGCGGGGAATTCCGGATCGCGCGGCATGTCGATGACGCGAATGCGCTCGGGCGCGTTCAGCACCTGCAGCGAGCGCCCGGCCACAGTGGCGGGGAAACGCTGGCGGTAGCTGTCGTACAGCGCGCGCGCTTCCGACGCGTCACGCTCGAGACGACGCAGCTGTCCCTCCGGCGACCGCGTGTCGGCGCTGGCGCGGGCCTGATCGGCGACGAGGCTGGTGGCTTGTTCCAGATCGCGACGCAAGGTGGCGCCGCGCGTTTCGAGTTGACCCAGTTGGGTCAATTGCGCGGCGCGCCCACGCGCGGCCAGCGCTTCGGCTTGGGCGGATGGCGTGCGGCCTTTTTCGGCAGCTTCCGCGGAGGCAAGCGCTTGCCGGATTTCGCCGTCGCGGCGGCCGGCGTTCTCAGGCGCCGCGAAAGCGCCGAGCGCGACTTTCAGCGCCGCGATCTCACCGTCGGCTGCGGCGATATCCGCACCCTGGCCCTGCAGCGACGCCTGCGCTTCCTTGAGGCGCGTGTCGCTGAGGGCGATAGCCGCAAGCGCGCGCTCACCCAATTGTTCCTTGAAGCGCGTGAGCGCTTTCTCAGCCGCTTCCAGATCGTCGCGGCGCTTGTCCAGCAGCACCTGCGTCGCACTCTGCGCGGCGCTGTCGGGCGAAACCATGCTTTCCAGGAAGCGCGAGGTGATCATTTCCAGCTTGCGGCCGAGGCCGCGCGGATTGGTGCCCTTCAACTGGAACTCGAGAAAGTCCGTGCCGATCATTTCAAACGACAGTTGCTTGTCGAGATCGGCAAGCGCCAGCGCGATGCGCTTGGGGTCCTGCGGCATGCGATCGCCGAGGATGTCGCGCAGCGCATTGGTCAGCACGCGGTCGCTCTTGAGCAGCGCCTGCAGTCCCGGCGCGCGATCACGGATACGCTCGTTGGTGCCGGGCGCCTTGATCAAGGGATTGTCAGAGCCCGTCTCCGACATCACCAGCAGCGCCTTGGTGACGTAGGTCTGCGGCAGGAACCGCGAACCGATGATGCTGGCGGGCAGCATGATTGCGATGGGCAGCGCGATCAGCACGCGGCGGCGCCAGGCGGTCTCGATGAGCTGCGTTACGATATCGAGCAGGTTCTGTTTCACGCGGGCGGGCTTTCTCATTCAATTCGATACGGATGGTAACACAAATTTCGTGCCAACACGCGGGTCGAGTGGGTTGACGGTTAATTTCGCGCAACTATCGCGCGAGTAGATTAACGTGTCGCAAGGTCCATGATCTGTGCACGGATCTGATCGAGATCGGCTTGGTTAAGCCGCTTGGCATCGGCGAAAGCGCCAGGCAGGCGGCTGCGGATTTCGGCGGCGAGGGACTTGGCGGCGGGCGTGGTGTTGGCGTCGAGCCAGAGCAACCAACGCTGATCGATCAACCCTTCCGCCATGCGCAACAGATCGCGGTGGATGTCGGGTTGGCGCGCGCAGACCTCGGCCATCGGATACAGCATTTGGAAGTCGGCCTCGCGCCCGTCGATGGGATCGAAGGGATCGGCGGTAGGCAGCCGGCCATGCCATTGCACGTAGCGTTCGGCGGCGCTGCGCCACAGCCACAGCCCCGCCGTCTGGCGCGGCGCAAAGGTATTGTACAGCCATACGCCCTTGCCGCTTTTGCGCATCCGTTCGAGGGGTGCTGCATCGATGCCGAAGCCGGCGTTGAGCAGAACCGTGTCGAACAGGGCCGCGTATTTCTCGTCGCCCGGCGCATTGAGATGGCCGGCGAGGCGCACGCCGCGGGCCTTCTGACGCAGCAGCTTTACAAATTCGCCGAGCCCGCCGCTCGCTTGATCGGCATTGCTCGGTTCGTCCGCCACGCTCCAGAGCGGTTGCGGCAGGCCTTGCGCGCGGATCAGATCTTCCAGCCGTCCAACGATTTCGGCCGAACGCTGCGCGCCTTGCGCCGCGACCAGATCGTGCAGCGGATTGTAGATCAACCAGCCGTGTGACACGCCGAGACGCTGGGCGCGGCGCATGTCGTTGGCGAACACGCCGAGGTCGGAGCGATCGAGCCCGCCGATCGGCGGCGCGGTGTTTGACATGCCGAAGCCGCGCATGAAGGCGAGATCGCATTCGACCTGGCGCTCGCGCTCGATGGTGAGGCCGGGGAACGTGGCGAGGTGGGCAGCCCGTGCCAGATAGAAGCCCGCCGGCTTGGCAATCGGTGGCAGCGTGATGCTGAGCACGGTGATCTCGATGGGCGTGCTGCGGGACTGCGCGCCGTCGCCGAAGCTGATCGCACCGGCATAGGCGCCGGCCGGCGTGCCGCGCGGCACGTCGATCCACATCTCGTAGCCGCGTGCTGTCTCGGGCGTCAATGCAAGGCCGGTGGTGTCGGCGAGCAGTCGGTTGTCGGCGAGACGCAGCACGGTGTCGTCGCGTTCGAGCTTTCGCTGCGCCCCCCACAGGCGCACGGGCAGCGCGATGCCGTTGCGCGTCGGCGCCTGGATCGTGATGCGCGGTCGCGCAACGGCACGATCGGTGGTGACGGCCAGCTTGAAACCTGCGGCGGTATCGGGCGCCGCGCGCTGGTGAAGGGCCACGGGCTTTTGCGCCGGTGTCGCACTCCAGGTGAGCGGCAGAGCCACGATGCCGTCGCCGGTTGTGTCACGCGTCGGCGCCACCGGCATTGTCGAGCGATACCAGAGCGCGCGATTGGCTTCGACGAACTGCTGGCCGGCAGAGGGCTGGCTCGCAACGGTGGTGTCTGAGATCGGTTCGATCAGCACCGCGCCGAGATAGTAGGCAGCAGTGTCGGACCCGGAGATTTCGAGTGTGACGCCATCGCGCGTCACGTCCACGTCGATGGCGCGGGCATTGCCACGCTTGGAGCCGTAGGCCGTCCAGGCGTCATCGGCGCGGCTGTGTTCGATGCGGGCGCCAGCGAGGTAGCGTTCGGCAATCCACGTGTCCGCCGACAGCGCATCGACAAGCAGATCGCGACCGTTGACCTGGATGCGGCGGTCGAGCGGATGCGGCAGCAGATCCCATTCGCCAGGATCTTCGCTCCACACGGTGACGCGGACGCGGCCCGCGGGCGCGGGCAACACGACGCGACGCACGCCCCGGATGCCGTTGGCCACCAGCGGGTCGGGTGCGGGGCGTCGCACGGCAACGAGTGGACCGCGGCCGATGAGGCGCGGGTCGGCGGGGCCGACGCGCTCAAAGCCCGCGAGGACAGCAGCATCGAGCGCGCCGAACGAATAGCCCCTCGCGCCGGCTGGCAGGCGTGCGGCCTTCGCCGTTTCAAAGCGCGTGATCGTCACCTGCGGCGCGCCGGACCACGCAAACAGGATGACGCGAGAAATGCGCGCCGGATCGAGCACGCGGCCGCTCGGTGTCTTGAGGCCCTTGAGACCGACGGCAAAGCGGAACGGGCCGGGCGGGATCATGCGCTCGTCGTTGTAGCGCGTCGGATAACCGGCGGAGGACGTATCGTCGACGCGCAGCGCGATGGCGGCTGGCGCAGTGCCGTCCACGACGCCTTCGACGCGGATCTCGTCGGTGTCGGAAAACGCGGTGCCGCGGCCCGGATCGAATTGGATCGGCAGCCGGCCGCTGCCAAAGGTGACGCGCGTCCCGGGTGTGGCGGGCGTCGGTTGCGTAGCGGGTACGACGTCGACGGTGGGTGACGAAACAACAGCCGGCACAGCAGTCTGCGCACCAGCGCCGGTGTCGGTTGTCACTGTGAAACGCGAGACGGTGCCCTGGCCGACCCCGGCAACAAACAGAATGATGCGGCGGATGCGCGTCGGATCGAGCACGCGCCCGCCACTGGCGCGCAACATCCGCGTGTCGACGCTGAACTGGAACGGCCCCGGCTGCAGC
Organism: Hyphomicrobiaceae bacterium; assembly: GCA_025359005.1. Taxonomy (GTDB): domain Bacteria; phylum Pseudomonadota; class Alphaproteobacteria; order Rhizobiales; family Hyphomicrobiaceae; genus JABFRJ01. The sequence continues at coordinate 5,282 of JANYHP010000411.1, forward strand.
GTGCGCTCGTCGTTCATGCGGCTGAGGTAGTCGGTGGAGGCGTCGTCGTCGATGCGCAGCACGAGATTGGCTGGCGCAGTGCCAGCGATGGTGCCGGCGATGTCGATGCGCCCGGCCGGCAGCGCGAACAGCGCGGCAGGCTCGACGGCGATCGGCAGCGGCCCGCGACCGAAATCGAGCGCTGCGGCGCCAGTGGGGGGCGGCGTCGGCGGCGTTGGCGCAGGCGTGCCTGCGGCGGGGAGGCCAGACCCAGTCAGCACGAAGTGGTTGACGCTAGCCTGCCCCGGACCGACGACGAACAGGATCACGCGGCGGATGTCGGATGGATCGAGCGCGCGGCCGTCGCTGGTTCTGAGATCGGCAATCGCATGGCGCAACGCAAACGGACCGGGCGGCAGCACGCGCTCATCGTTCATGCGTGACGCGTAGCTCGACGATTGGCCGTCGTCGATGCGCAACACGACCGTGACGGGGCTAGTGCCTGCAATCGTGCCCGCGATGTCGATGGAGCCTGCGGCCTCAAACACGACGGGCGCCGCCGGTTCAAAGGCTAAAGGCAGCGTGCCGGTGCCGAAGCTGAAGCCATGCGGCGTCGTGCCGGCCGCAGTTCCTTGCGGCAACGGACCGGCCATCGTCGCAGGCGAGGGTGCGCCGCCATCAACGGTTGCGAAGCGGGAGACGCTGGCACGGCCATCGCCGACGACGAAGAAAATGACCCGGCGGATATCGGCGGCATTCAGCGTGCGGCCGTTTTCTGTGCGCAGCGTGGCCGTATCATAAGCAAGCGTGAAGGGGCCCGGTGGCAGCACGCGCTCGTCGTTCATGCGGCTGGCGTAGTCTTTCGACTGGCCGTCGTCGATGCGCAACACGACGCGCACAGGTGCCGTGCCCTCGATAGCCCCGTCGATGACGATGCGGCCCGGTGCGGGCAGGCTCACGGCCCGATCAGGTTCGAAGGCGCGCGGCAACGGACCGCTGCCGAAGTCGAGCGCATGCGCCGCGAGCATCTGCAGCAGCAGCGTCGTCACGAGAAGCGAGATGTACTTGGAAAACCGGATCATCCGAGAGCCTCCAGCGCGGTGGCCACGTCGGCGGCGCGTGCCTCCCATGTTTCCGGCGCGACCGCCTGCCGCCGCTCCGCATTGCGCGCGCCGTCGGCGGCCGCTGCCAGGACGGCGGCGGTGAAGGTATCGGCATGCGTGGCCAGGGAAACCAGATTGCGATAGGGCGCCAACGCCGGGAAATCGACGCTGGCAATGGGCGTACCGGCGGCCAAGTATTCACGCAGCTTGAGCGGATTACCGGCACGCAGCGCCGCGCAATCGCGATAGGGCAGCAACGAAACGTCCCAGTGCTGCACGTAGCGCGGCAACTCGGCATGCGGCTTTGGCCCGAGAAACAGCGCGTTGCCCGGCGCCGTCCCGGGCGCAAAGAGGTCGCCGCCGCCGACGAACACAAACAGCCAGTCGGGCAGGGCGCTCGCTGTGCGGCGCACGAGGTCCCCATCGACCCAGTGCGGCAGCGAGCCATAGAAACCCGCAATTTTACGCCCTTTCGGGAGGTCGTCGGCGCGTAGCGCGGGCTTGGCGAACAGGTCGGCATCGACGCCGTGCGGCACGACGATGGTCTTGCCCGCCGGGAATTTCCTGGCGAGCACGTCGCTGACCACGATGATGAGGTCGGCGCGGGCGACGAGGTCGCGCTCCATCGCCAGCACCGCCGCGTGATCGACGCCCGCCAGCGAACCGAAATCGTCGGCGCAATAATAGACCAGCGCCTGCTCGCCGAGCGTTCCGACGACCGGCAGCGCGCTCGGTACTGTGAGCCACAGGATCGGACGGTCGATGCCGGCCGTTGCCATCGCAGTGCGCACCTGCCGCGACAGCAGCCAGCGATTGGCATGGAAGGCGAGCGCGCTGCCCGGCGCCGGGATCGCATGCGGCGCCACCACGTGGAGCCCTGGCGGCGGCGCGAGTGTGTCGGTGATTGGACCAGACGTATTCGGCGCAGGCCGCGTCATCACCTGGCCGATTTTCTCCGCCGCGCGTTTGGCATCAGCGAGCGTGAGCCGCGGCCGGCGCATGCCGATGGAATTCATCCACACGACCTTGCGGGTGGCAGCCAGCCGTCGCACCAGATGCTCGGTGGAGGCGGGATGGCGCCCGAAATCCTCGGCGAAGACGATGAGATCGCGCGTCATGCCGGCGTCTCCGCAGGCGTCTGTTTAAGCGCTCGGATCACGCGGGCTGGCACGCCGCCGGCCAGCACGAAAGCCGGCAGATCGCGCGTCACCACGCTGCCGGCCGCGACGATCGTGCCGCGTCCGATGTGCACGCCCTTGGTGACGGTGACGCCGCTGGCCAGCCACACGTCGTCGTCCAGCAGAATGTCGCCGACCTGATCGTCTGTGTCCGGTTCGCCGCGTGCGCGCGCGGCCGCGTCCAAGGGATGGCCCGGATAGCCGGCGAGATGGACGTTGGCTGCCAGGCGCACGTTGTCGCCGATCACGATGCGACGGCCAACGGCGATCGTCGAGCCCCAGCCGATATCGCAGTTGCGCCCGATGCTGAGGTCCGGTGTCGTGGCAGCCGATGTGCGCCCGGTGATGTTGATCTTGCCGCCCACGCGGCAATCGGCGCCGATGCGGATCGCCACGTTGCCCATCACCAGCGGCAGGCCGTCGTAGACGTAAAGGCGCGGCGCGGGCGCAACAAGGCGAGCCTGGAACAGCGGCGTGAACCACAGCACGCGCTTGGCATTCGAGATTGCGCCGGCAATCGCCCTGTGCGCGACATAGAGCGGGCCGTGGATGGCAGGAACCACCGGCATGCTCGACTGCCGCGCCCACAGCACAAAGCTTTTCAAACGCTGCGCCACAGGGCTTTCACCCGCCTTGATCCAGCGCCGGAGCGCGGCAGCTTTTTCTGAAATGTGTACCATTGCCGGGATCTCTGCTCAACGCTGGCCGGCGGCGCGGGACATAATCCCCGCAGCGCGCGGCGCCATTATCAAGCCCCGTTGCGGCGACACGTGCGTGACGGGCACCGGCTCGGGTGTGGCGCGGGCGTCGGACAATTTCAGGGTCGCTTGCGTCAGCGCCGCGGTCATCCCGATCATCACGTAGAGCGGCCACGTGAACGCCTGCGTCAGAAATGTGCCGGCCGCGCAGAAGCCCGCGAGACCCGCCACCAGAGCAATGGCAGTGCCCGTCAGGACTGTCGGCGCACCTGCACGCTCCAGCCGTGCGAGCGCGCCACGCGAACTCTTGAACGTCGCCGAAACCAGCATCAGGAACACCACGATGCCCGGAAAGCCCGTCTCGCCGAGCACCTGGAACCAGGTGCTGTGCACCGCCTTGTCGCGGTTCTCCCACTTGTCGGTGAAGAAGAAATAGCTCTGCGCGAAATTGTTGATGCCCACGCCTGTCAGCGGACGGCGCACGGCCATGTTGATCGCCGCACCCCAGGCATAGACGCGGCCCATGGCGCTATCGTCGATACCGCTTTGCGTGACCTCTGCCTCGCCGCCCGAAACGCGTCCCTTGAGGCCCATCGCCACCGATAGTCCGAGGCCGGCAACCACGCACAACGCAATCGCCACCGTGCGCGAGCGGATCATGCGCAGGCCGAACACGCCGACCACGGCAAGCACGCCGATCAGGCCGCCGCGGCTCTGCGTAAAGATGATGGCGGCAAGGATGGCGCAACTGGCGATCGCGCCGAGGATCGTATTGAACCGGCTCGAGCGGTAGAAAACGAATGCGAGCGCGAACGCCAGCGGGAACAGCAGCACCAGCGACAGATCGTTCGGGTCCGACAGCGTCGACTGGAATTCGGCCGGCGCATCGACGAGATCGCCGAACTCGTTGGTGCGCATGACGCGCGCAATGGAAACGCGCGTGCCCTCCACCAGCCCGATCCCGGCAAATTTATTGGAGATCGCGACCGCGGCCACCAGCGTGCCCGAGAGAACCAGCATGCGTCCGATGAAGTCGAAGTCGCGCTCGCTGCGCGCGAGCCACGCGATCGCGAAGGTCATCAGGATGACCTTCCAGTAGATGCCCTCGATGTAGTTCCACGCGATGGAGCGGTCCTGCGCGAAGACCACACCGCCGAGCACGATGGCGAACATCACGAGCAGTCGCTTCAACTCCGGCGTCAGGAACGGCTCCATCGATTGCAGCACGAACACGTGCAGCGCCAGTGCCGCAAACATCAACATGCCCAGGATCAGCGGGATGCTGAGGCCCTGCAGAACCGGATAGGCCTCGTGCAGTCGAAAAAACGAGAACGCCACGAACATCACACAGATCGGCAGCGGCGCCCGCACGCACAAAACGATCGCCAGCGGCAATCCTCCGAACATGAGGGTGGTCATCGGATCGTTCGTCAACGCGTAAGTCAGCAACGCCAGCAGCGATGCGACCGTCGCCGCCAGCGCCTCGCGATTAACGATGCCGTGGGTGCGCAGCTGAGACAGGGTGGCGATGGCCATGGCGGTGATGCTTCTGTTCTCGTGCTGCGGCGAGTTCTGGGGTCGCCGCTCAATCCGTTACAAGTTTCGTGCCTCGGCCATCAGCCGGCGCGGTTCAGCCCCGTGCCGGATCGGAAACAGGGGTCATGGCACGCCCGCCTCGTCTGAGTGATGAGGGTGACAGCGGGTCGCGCGGGCTGCCACGCAGGCGCTGCACGGTTTCGCGCGCGCCGCGCAGCCAGTCACCGAAGCCGCTCAGTTCCGCCTCGAATTCGATCTCGCTCATGTTCTCGCCGTCGAGCAGGCGCGGCAACAGGTGCATCGGCATGCCGGGCCAGGCAAGT
>JANYHP010000420.1 GCA_025359005.1 Hyphomicrobiaceae bacterium
CTCCACCGTGAGGGTGCGTGACTGTCGAATGCGGGTCAGTTCCGGCCGGGACATGCAGGGGCCACGGCGCACGAAAAAGGGGGACCGTTGCCGATCCCCCTTTCGACGTCCAGCTCAGCTGAAACCCTCAGCCGCGCCAGCGATAGCCACCACAGGTGTTGGCGAGATCGCGGCGCAGGCTTTCGATGATGGCGCGCTCGCGGCGGTCGATGCGGCCATCGGCCGAGGCGCGGCGCTCGAACTCGTGCAGGCGGAAGGCCTTGTCCTGGCTGACGCGATGATTGCGCTGCTCGTAGGGATGTTCGTTGCGCTCCCAGGCGCGGGGCGAAAACTGCGCCGAGGCGGCGGTGGCGGTGACGGCCAGAAGGCCGGCGGCGACGAGAAGCTTCTTCATGATTTCCCTCTCCTGAATTGAGGCGTCGATGGGGGTGATCTCAGTTGACGTGCCATCGATCGGTGGACGCAGCATTGCGGCCGGCCACGTGAATGCCAGCTGAACTCGATGCGGACAAGTCCCCGATAACTCTTGTTGCGCCGCAGCGCAGGCTGCCGTCAGTCTGCCTCAATTATCGCTGACCGGCGGCGACCGGCTGCAAGCGTGCGACGGCGCGCTCGGCGATCGGCCAATTGAGCAGCGCGGCGAGCACTGCGAGGCCGATCGAAAGCCACCACATCGTCGCATAAGACCCGGTCATGTCGAAGAGGCGGCCCGCCAGCCAGACGCCGAGGAAGGCGCTGACCTGATGTGACAGGAACACGATGCCGAAAAGCATCGACATCCATTGCGTGCCGAAGAAGGTGGCCACGAGGCCGCTGGTGAGGGGAATGGTCGCAAGCCACAGCAGGCCCAGCAGGCCGCACAAGCCGATCACGCTCCACTCGGTCATCGGCAGCACCAGAAAGCCCGCGAAGATCACGGCGCGGCCGAGGTAGATGAGGCTCAGCCCGCGCCGCTTCTCGATGTACTTGCCCGATTGGCCAGCGAAGAACGTGCCGATGATGTTGGCGATGCCGATGACGGAGAGCGCCGTGGGACCCACCCAGCCGGGCAAGCCCTGGTCGCGGGTAAAGGCCGGCAGATGCACCATGACGAAGGCGACGTGGAAGCCGCACACGAAGAAGCCACCCGTCAGCAGCCAGAAGCTCGGGTATGTGAAAGCTTCCCGCAGCGCTTCGGATGCTGTTTGCTGGCGGGTCGGGCCGTCGACGGGTACGGGCTTGCCCGAAATCGGCAGCGCGATCGGAATGAGCAGGGCCGTCAGCGCGATCAGCCAAAGGAGCGAGCCCTGCCACCCGGCCCATTCGATGAGCAGGTGCATCAGCGGCAGGGCCATGAAGCCGCCGATCCCGGCAGCCATACCCATGGACGCGATCGCCGAAAGGCGCTTCTCCGGGGGCGCGAGGCGGCCCACCGTGCCGACCAGCGACGTGAAGCCGGTGCCGCTGACGCCGAGGCCCATCAGGATGCCGGCGACAAGCAGATGCCAGCCGGTGGTCGCCGCGTACATGACGCCCAGGCCAGCCATCGCCGACAGCACCGCGGCGACGATGATGCGTCCGGCGCCATACTTGTCGATTAGGCCGCCCGAGAGTGGGGCTGCGAGGCCCATCGTCAACTGCGCAAGCGCCATCGACAGGCCGAACATTTCGCGACCGACGCCGAGGCTCGTTGTGACCGGCGTCAGGTAGAGGCCCATCGATTGCGCGCGCCCCACCGACAACCCGACGATGGTCCACACGCACAGCAACACAACGGCGAAGGGCACGGCAGTGGGGCTGGTCGTTGGTGTTGACATGGTTGGTCCTCGTTGGTCGTTATGCGTTGTCGGCGCTACATTTATTCTGTCTGGGCCGCGCCATCTGCCGGCGGCAATCGCAGGATCATGCACGTCTCGGTGCCATGCGCGATCAGCTTGCCGTGGGCGTCATGGATGCGTCCCTCGGCAGTGGCGATGCGGCCGCCTGAATGCACGATCTTGCCCTCGCAGACGAGCTTGCCGGTGGTGGGCAGCACGGCGCGCACGAACGTCACCGACATGTCAACCGTGGTGTAGCCATGGCCGGGCCGCAGCGTGGAGTGCACGGCGCACCCCATGGCGCTGTCGAGGAGCGTCGAAATCCAGCCGCCGTGCACAGTGCCGAGCGGATTGAGGAACTTCGCCGACGGATCGGCTTCGAAGACGACCCGGCCGGCCTCGGCCAGCGTCATACAGATATCGCTCGTCTCGGCGAAGGGCGGCGCGGGATGCGCGCGCGCCAG
>JANYHP010000388.1 GCA_025359005.1 Hyphomicrobiaceae bacterium
TGGCGCCGGGCGTCGGCAAGACCTATGCAATGCTTTCAGCGGCGCGTGCGCAGCAAGCCGAGGGCGTCGATGTGGTCGTTGGGCTCGTCGAGACGCACGGCCGGTCGGACACCGCCGCGCTGCTCGACGGCTTGGACGTGCTGCCGCGCAAGCCCATCACGTATCGCAACAGCATCTTGATGGAGTTCGACGTCGAGGCCGCGATCGCGCGCAAGCCGAAGCTGCTACTGGTCGATGAGTTCGCGCACTCCAATGCGCCCGACCAGATGCACCTGAAGCGCTATCAGGACGTTATGGAAATCTTGCGCAGCGGCATCGACGTCTGGACTACTCTCAACATTCAGCACCTCGAAAGCCTGACGGATGTTGTCCAGCGCATCACCGGGGTTCGCGTGCAGGAGACGGTGCCCGACAAAGTCCTCGAAAAAGCCGATGAGATCGTCATCATTGATCTCCCGCCAGAGGAACTGATTCAACGCCTGAAGGAGGGCAAGGTTTATCTGCCGGAGAACGCCCGGCGCGCGATCGACCAGTTTTTCAAGCCAAGCAACCTTACAGCGCTTCGTGAGTTAGCGCTGCGTCGAACCGCAGACCGCGTCGACGAGCAAATGCTCGCACAATTGCGTCAACAGGGCATCGAAGGGCCGTGGCCTACGGCGGAGCGACTGCTCGTCTGTGTCGGCAGCGATGATCTGTCGGAGGCAGTTGTCCGCACGGCTGGCCGTATGGCTACAGCACAAAAGGCGGAATGGGTCGCGCTGCACCTTAAGCCAAGCGACCGCGAGGTCACGGATCGAGCCAAGCTGCGTCGCACTGAAAAACTGCTTCGTCTCGCCGAACGTCTCGGTGCGACCACGGCCCGGCTCAACACGGTTGATTTGACGACCGACATTCTCGACTACGCTAAGCGCAACAATATCACACAGATCGTTGTCGGGCGATCCAGCGCCGGGTTTGTCGAACGGTTTCGCGGGCGGTCGCTGTCGCGCGAACTCGTGCGTAAAGCGCGGGGGCTGTCGATATTGGTTGTCGCGCCCGAGGCAGAGCCGCTGCCCAAGTCAAGGATTGTTCTCCCGCCCCTTCCTGCGATGACAAAAGCCGTGACAGTCGCAGGCGGTGCCGTTGGCGCGGCCGTCGTTGCGGGGTTCGCTCTGGAGCGGATCACGCGATTGCCTAATCTGTCGATGATTTTTCTGCTCGCGGTCCTGCTGTGCGCCATGTCATTTGGGTTGTTGTCGGCACTCGCCGCGTCGGTCCTGTCGTTTCTCGCCTATAATTTCTTTTTCATCGAACCGCGCTTCTCATTCACCGTCGCGGAGCCGCATGAACTGCTTTCGCTTTCAATCTTTCTGGCTGTCGCGTTCGTGACAGGCACAATGGCAGGCCGCCTGCGCGAGCAGGCGACAGCAACGCGCGAGCGCGCGGAGGCGACGCAGGCGTTGTTTGACTTCTCACGCAAATTATCGAGTGTCGGCAAGCTTGATGACGTACTGTGGCTGCTCGCAAGCCAAAGCGCGGCAGCCGTTAAAGGCAAATCGATCATTCTCATGGACGATGGAAAGGGCCTCGCCATCAAGGGGGGCTGGCCGGTGGACGACGAACTGGGAACGTCCGATTGGGCGGCTGCGCGTTGGGCCTACGAACGCGGCGAAGCGTCGGGGCACGGCACGGCGACGCTGCCGACGGCACGTTTCCAATTCCGCCCCATGGTCGGCTCGAAGGGTCCGATCGGGGTGATTGGCGTCGAGCTTCGAGAAGGCGATGAAGCACTACCGGCTGCGGTCGACGCAATGTTGCAGTCATTTATCGAGCAGGCCGCCATTGCGATTGAACGAACGACCCTGGCCGAACAGGCAGGAAGGGCGCAGACAGCGGCGGAGGGCGAGAAATTGCGTGCCGCGCTGCTGTCCTCGATCAGCCACGATCTGCGGACGCCGCTCGCATCAATCGTCGGTTCGGTGACGAGTTTGCGCACGCTCGGGCAGAAAATGGCGCCATCGGATCGGTCGGATTTGCTGGCGACGATCGACGAGGAGGCCGGGCGCATGTCACGATTTGTGTCGAACCTGCTCGACATGACGCGTTTGGAAGCAGGCGCCATCGATATCCGTCGCGACTGGGTCGATCTTGCTGATACGATTGGCGGAGCTGTCCGCCGCGCCGAAAAGAGTTTCGCGGGTAGAGGGATCGAAGTGAAATTGGTCAATCCGTTGCCGCTGGTGCACGGCGACGCTGCCTTGATCGAGCAAGTGATTTTCAACCTGCTTGACAACGCGCACAAGTACAGCGGCCTACATTCCATCACGCATGTCGATGCCAAATCCGAGGGAGGCTCGATCAAGATCATGGTCAGTGATCAAGGTATTGGGATTCCGCCTGACGCCTTGCAAAGGGTCTTCGACAAGTTTTATCGCGTGTCCGGCAGTGACGGGCGTGCACCGGGTACGGGCCTTGGGCTTTCAATCTGCGCGGGACTGATCAAGGCCATGGGCGGCACCGTCAGGGCGGAAAGTCCAATCAACGGCGGTGGCGGGACAAGAATGACGATCATGCTGCCGTCTGCGCCCGACGCGCAGCCATCGCCTGCTAAACATCGAGAACCCTCATGACCGGCCGCCGCGTTTTGGTCGTCGACGACGAGCCACAAATTCTGCGCTTCCTCAAACCCAGTCTAAGTGCAGCTGGCTATGATGTGATTGCGGCGACGACCGGCATCGGCGCGCTCAAATTGGCAGCAACCGCTGCACCAGATGTCATCGTGCTGGACCTCGGCCTGCCCGACATGGACGGCAAGGACGTAATTCAGCAGCTCCGGACTTGGTCGCAAGTGCCCATCATCGTGCTGTCCGCGCGTGACCGCGAGTCTGAGAAAATCGCGGCCCTCGACTTGGGCGCTGACGACTACGTCAACAAACCATTCGGGATCGGTGAACTAACCGCGCGCCTGCGCACGGCGTTGCGGCGAGTGACGAACCCATTGACTGAAACGACGCACTTTGTTTCGGGATCGCTCGCCATCGACCTCGCGGCACATACGGCTATGCAGGCCGGACATGCCATAAAACTGACGCCCAAGGAGTTCGACTTGCTGGCTATCCTCGTGCGCAATGCCGGCCGCGTCGTCACCCACCGCCAGATTCTCACGGCCGTATGGGGGCCGGCGCACACAGAGGACCTGCAATACTTGCGGGTGTTCGTCGCCCAGCTGCGGCAGAAATTGCGCGGGTCGGCAGATGGTTCAGGCGTCATCCAGACCGAGCCTGGAATAGGTTATCGACTGAACGTCGAGTGTGCATGATGGGCTGTAATCCATTTCCGCTTTCGCCGGCTGCGGAAGGATTGAAAAACAACGAGTCTGCCGGCTTCGGGTCACGACCGTCCGGCTACGCTGCATCGCCGTTACGCCCGCATCTCATTCTTAAGCTGCCATTCCCGCCAATTATCGACAAGCCCAACAGCCTTGGTCGGATGAGGAACACCGACAGTGAACCCCAGAATCCCCGTCATCGCGACTCCAGCTCTTCAAACACCTCTGCGGTCGCCGCCGGAAGGAATCTGCTGCGGTTGACGACCGCCGGTCGGTTTCCGAGCGGCGCTACCATCTGCTGCACGTGACGGCTGATCATTGGCATGACGAGTGTAAGCTGGCTCTTGGCGCGGGTCATAGCCACGTACTGCAACTGACGTTCCTCGGGGCCCTGCTCGGGATCGCGGCTGGTGCGGCTAAGTCGCATCGCGCCATCGAGTGTACTCGCACGGCTGCGGACCAGCACCACAACGCCCCTTTCTGGTCATTGGCTCTGAGCATGGAAGTGATCAGGTTGCCCCAATCACCACCAAGCCCACTTTACACTATGCGCTGGCCCTTACATCACGAAGGCGAACTCACGGATGCGGTCTATCCGCGAGTGTTGTCTGGTCGGTGCCCAGGGCAGCCCGGCTTGCTTGAACTCTGCAAGTGCAGACTCTGCATAAGCGACCCTGCCGTACTTTCCGGCAGACTTATGGTATGCTGGCGAACGCCCCTCAGCGCGCATCCTAGAAAGCTGATTGGTCGAAACGCCGAGGTAAGCAGCGGCGGCGCGACCGA
>JANYHP010000398.1 GCA_025359005.1 Hyphomicrobiaceae bacterium
GATCGGCTCGGTGTAGCCGTTGGGCTGCGACGTGCCCTTCAACACCAGATCGCAGGCGGCGGCGAAAGCCACGCCATCGAACTTCGGCGCCATGGGCGTGTAGGCGGCGTCACCGGCATTCTGCGTGTCCACGACAGCCGCCATGCGCTGCATGGTCGCCATGATCTGCGCTTCGTTGGTGATGCCGTGGTGCAGCCAGTTGGCCATGTGCTGCGCCGAGATGCGCAACGTGGCGCGGTCTTCCATCAGGCCGACGTTGTTGATGTCGGGCACTTTCGAGCAGCCGACACCCTGGTCGATCCAACGGACGACATAGCCGAGAATCCCCTGCGCGTTATTGTCGAGTTCCTTCTGGATGTCCTCGGCGCTCCAGTTGACGCGATCGGCGACGGGGATCGCCAGGATTGCATCGAGCGACGCGCGCGGGCGGGACTTGAGCGCTGCCTGCCGCTCCGTGACGGAGACCTTGTGATAGTGCAGCGCGTGCAGCGTGGCGGCGGTGGGGGACGGCACCCAGGCCGTATTCGCGCCGGCCATGGGGTGGCCGATCTTCTGCTCCAGCATCGCGTGCATGAGATCGGGCATCGCCCACATGCCCTTGCCGATCTGGGCGTGGCCGGGCAGGCCACAGGCCAGTCCGATGTCGACGTTCCAGTCTTCATAGGCCTTGATCCACGGCGTTGCGCGCATTTCCGCCTTGCGGATCATCGGGCCGGCTTCCATCGACGTGTGCATCTCATCGCCGGTGCGATCGAGGAAGCCGGTGTTGATGAAGAACACGCGCGACTTGGCGGCCCGAATGCATTCCATGAGGTTGACGGTCGTCCGCCGTTCCTCGTCCATGATGCCCATCTTGATGGTGTTGCGTGCGACACCCAGCACATCCTCGACGGCTGCGAACAGCGCATCTGCAAACGCCACCTCAGCCGGCCCATGCATCTTCGGCTTGACGATATAGATGGAGCCAGTTCGGCTGTTCTTGATGCCTCCACCGCGCTTGATGTCGTGCAGGCCGATCAGCGACGTGATCATGCAATCGAGGATACCTTCCGGGATTTGATGCCCCGACGCGTCGAGCACGCTCGGATCATCCATCAGGTGGCCGCAGTTGCGGATGAGGTTGATCGAGCGACCGGCCAAGGTCAGCGGCGCGCCATCACGGCCGATGTAGGTGCGATCGGGATTGAGCGTGCGGGTCAGCGTTTTGCCGCCCTTCTCGAACTGTTCCGACAGGTCTCCCTTCATGAGACCGAGCCAGTTTCGATAGGCCGCCACCTTGTCGTCGGCATCGACAGCCGCGATGGAATCCTCGAGGTCCATGATCGTCGACAGCGCGCTCTCGACGACGAGATCGGCGACGCCGGCCGGATCGGTCTTGCCGATGGCGTGCGCGTGGTCGATGCGGATCTCGATATGCAGGCCGTTGTTGCGCAGCAGGATCGCGGTGGGGGCATCGGCATTGCCAGTGTGGCCGGCGAACTTCTGCTCGTGGCCGAGCCGCACCTTGCCGCCGTCGGGTTGCATCGCCAGCAGCGTGCCGCCGGCCACCGAATACCCCCGCACGGTTGCGTGCGAACCAAATGCCAAGGGTGCCACGTCATCGAGCAGCTTCTTGGCGAACGCGATCACGGCCGCGCCGCGGATCGGGTTGTAGCCGCCAGCGCGCGTCGCGCCGTCCGTCTCAGGCAGCGCGTCCGTGCCGTAAAGTGCATCATACAGCGAGCCCCAGCGGGCATTGGCTGCATTGAGCGCATAGCGCGCATTCATCACCGGAACGACGAGCTGCGGCCCGGCCATGACGGCGATTTCAGGATCGACGTTGCGCGTATCGACGTGGAAGGCCGAGCCTTCTGGCACCAGATAGCTGATCTCCGTCAAGAACGCCTTGTAGGCCGCCGCATCGTGCGGCTTTCCGCGACGTGCCTTGTGCCAGCCATCGATCTTGGCCTGCAGGGCATCGCGGGTCGCGCGCAGCTCCCGGTTCTTCGGCGCGAGTTTGGCGACGATTTTTTCGAAACCGTCCCAGAACTGCGGCGCCGTGACGCCGGTGCCCGGCAGCGCTTCCTTTTCGACAAATGCGTGCAACACCTGCGCGATACGGAGCCCACCGTGGGCGATACGAGGCGTCGTGTCTGTCATGAGAGATCCGCGTGGCTGGAGCAGTGGGGTCAGACCCACAGGGTTACCCCTTCATCGAGTGCAGGCGTCTTGTCAACCGAGGCGGGCGCCCAACGCCGGGTGGCGGTTAACGTCTTTGTAGAGCAGATAGCGGAAGCGGCCCGGGCCACCCGCGTAGCAGGCCTGCGGGCAGAAAGCGCGCAGCCACATGTAATCGCCCGCCTCCACTTCAACCCAGTCGCGATTGAGCTTGTAGACCGCCTTGCCTTCCAGCACGTAGAGGCCATGCTCCATCACGTGCGTTTCCTCGAACGGGATGCAGCCGCCCGGCTCGAACGTGACGACGGTCATGTGCATGTCATGGCGCATGTCGGCGGGATCGACGAAGCGCGTCGTGCCCCAGCGACCGTCCGATTTGGCCATGACGTTGAGCGTACAGTCCTGCTCGTTGACCACCAGCGCCGGGGGTGGTTCGATGCCTTCGACTGCTTCGTAGCGCTTGCGAACCCAATGAAACTTCAGCGCGTCCGTGCCCGCGTTGTGCACCGACCACGCAGCCCCCGGTGGAATGAACGCGAAGCCGCCGGGCACCAGACCGGATGCCTTGCCGTCCACCACGAGGTCGAGGCATCCGGCCACGACGAACAGCGCGCCCTCGGCGCCGTGATCGGGCTCGGGTCGCGTGCTGCCACCACCGGGCGACACGTCCATGATGTAGTGCGAGAAGGTTTCTGCAAACCCCGACAACGGTCGCGCGATGATCCACGCGCGCGTGTGCGTCCAATGCGGCAGGGCGCTCACCACGATATCGCGCATGACGCCGCGCGGAATGACGGCGTAGGCATCGGTGAACACAGCGCGGCCGGTCATCAACTCGCTCTGCGCGGGATGCCCGCCAAGCGCCGAGAAATAGCCGGGACCGGGTGCGAGACGCGTCATGAGGCGAGGCCTTTCGGGATGATTGCGAGAGGCGCGTCGAGCCAAACCTCATCGAGGTTGTTGCCCGGACCTGCGCGGTCGACGACGATGAAGCGCTCGCCGTCACTTTCCACCAGCAGCGGATGATGCCAGACGTTGCGCGCGTAATTGACGCCCTGCCGGCCGCTCGCACGAAAAGCCCGATAGCTGGCCGCATCGCGCGGATCCGCGCACACCAGCACCAGCCAAGCCTTGTCCTGCAGCGGATAAAACAGCTGGCTCCCGAGCGGATGCCGCTCCATCAGCGCCACCGCGATCGGCACCGGGCGCGCTTTCGCCTCAAACAGCGCGATGTTCACAATACCGCCTTCGCTTGCGACATCGATGCGCGCGAGCCCGTTCACACGCTCGGCAAAGCCCTGATTGATCGCGATGGGCGCCGCGCCCGGCGTCTCCACCACCTCGCCGAAGTCGGCAAAGGCGTGCTTGGTGAGCGGTTCGATCTTAATCATAACGGCCCCGTCTCGATCACAGCTTCGCCAGCCACAGCGCGAGCGTGCGGCGCTCGGCGGTCGTCATGTCGGTGATGTTGTTGGGCGGCATGGCGGCGGTCATGACGGCGTGGCTGCGGATGCCTTCACGATTGCGCCAGATCTGGCCGGGCGTGTCGAGCATGACGCCCTTTGGCGGCACGGCGATGCCATTCCAGACCGGATCGCGCGCATGGCACATGGAACAGCGCGAGGTGAGGATGTCGCCCACATCCTTGGAGATCGATACCGTTTCGATGACCTTCGGGGAACGCTCGCGCTTGAGGCCGAGCCGCTCGCGCCCGAGCGGGTTGGACAGCATCGACAGCCAGATCGCAATCGCGATCGCCGCGGCCGCCACGCCCCAAGTCCACCACGCATCGCCGCGACCGGCGTGGCGTACGTTGTAGAAGTGCCGCACCAGCGCGCCGGCGATCAGCACGCAGCCGACCATCACCCAGGCATACGGCGACGTGAACGTGAGCGGATAATGCCCGGATATCATCAGAAACAACACCGGCAACGTCAGATAGTTGTTGTGGCGCGAGCGCGTCTTGGCCTGCTTGCCGTACTCGGGATTGGGTGTTTCGCCCGCGAGCAGGGACGCTACGACCTTCTTCTGGTTGGGAATGATGTTCATGGCCACGTTGCCGGACATGATCGTGCCCATCATCGCGCCGGTATGGATGAGCGCACCGCGGCCGGAGAACATCTGCTGGAAAAAGTAGGCCATAGCCATGATAAAGGCGAAGCCGACGGCGGCCAGCACCACCTCGTTCTTGGCCAACGCCGATTTGACCAGCATGTCGTAGACGACCCAGCCGAGCGCCAGACTGGCGAGCCCGATCAGCACCGCCATCGATGGCGACAGCGCGCGCACGGCCGAATCGATCAGATAGAGATCGGCGCCGAGATAATAAACCCAGATCAACAGGAAGAAGCCCGACACCCACGTCGAATAGCTTTCCCATTTATGCCAGATCAGTTCCGACGGCAGCGCGGCCGGCGCGACCAGGTATTTGCGTACGTGGTAGAAGCCGCCGCCGTGCACCTCCCAGGCCTCGCCGCCCTTGCCGGCGGGAATATCGGGCGCAGCCCGCATGCTGGCGTCGATGTGCATGAAGTAGAACGACGAGCCGATCCAGGCGATGCCGGTGATGACGTGCGTCCAGCGGAGCAACAGGCCGCCCCATTCATGTAAGATGGCATCCATGGCATCGGTTCCAGAGTGGATCGGCAAGACACCGCGCAGGATGCCGCAACCGCGATATATTCGCAAAAGCGCAAGACCTTCAAATATTTTCGATATCAAGCCAAGGCGTCGCAACGCTCGGCAACTAGTACCCACAGTGCGCGTGGTGTGTGCTCACCCGTGTCGGGGTCTGGCGTGTCGTTTTTTGTGGTGAAATCGTCGGCCGTCTGGGGCACCATGCATCCGATGCCATCATGGAGACCGGCCCATGTCGACCGAAAAGCCCAACCCGCAGCGCTGGAAGAACCGTCCCGATGGCTCCACCTGGGGTGACTACGGCCCCGATGACGAACGTGGCCGGCTCAATCTGCTGACCCCCAAAAAGGTCCTCGAGGGCATCGCCGAGGTGCGCGAGGGCCGCGCCTTCTGCCTGTCGCTACCTCTCGACTATCCCGGCGGCAACGTGCTCAACCCGCGCCGCCACCCGCCGATCCTGCGCCCGACTTTGCGTGGCGATAAGCCCAACTTCAATCGTGTGCTCGCCGAGGATGATCCGAACCTGACAGACGTCATCAACGACGATGTCGCCATCCTCCACCTGCAATACTCCACCCAGTGGGACAGCCTTGCACACGTCGGACAGCTGTTCGATGCCGACGGCGACGGCAACGCGGAACCTGTCTACTACAACGGCTTCAAGCCGGGCGTGGACATCGTCGGCCCCTCAAGCGGCAAGGATGCGGGCGGCATCGGCATGGTGGAGGCCAAATCCACCAGTCACGCCCATAAGCTCGGCGTCCAGGTCATGGCGGAAGCCTGCATGCAGGGCCGCGGCGTCATGATCGACTTGCATGCCCATTTCGGCCGCGACAAGAAGGTGATCGGCTACGACGACCTCATGCGCGTCATGGACAAAGACAAAGTCGAAGTGCACCCCGGCGACATGGTCTGCCTGCACACGCAGTTCTCGGAAATCCTGCTAGAAATGGGCAAGTCGCCCGACGGCGACAAACTGGCCAATTCCTGCTCGGCGCTCGATGGCCGCGACGCCCGCCTGTTGCAATGGATTACCGACAGCGGGCTGGTCGCACTGATTGCCGACAATTATGCGGTCGAAGCCCATCCGGCGCTGCACCAGGGCGGCTGCTGCCCATCCCTGCCGCTGCACGCCCATTGCCTGTTCAAACTGGGCGTCAACCTGGGCGAAATCTGGCATCTGACGCCGCTTGCCACTTGGCTCCGCCAGCATGGCCGTTCGCGGTTCCTGCTGACGGCGCCGCCGCTGCGGTTGCCCGGCGCGGTCGGATCGCCGGCCACACCCATCGCGACGGTGTGAGTTCACTTGTGCCTTGTTTTGCGGTGCGGCGTGGCGGCGCGCCTGTTTTGCCGCACTGCATGATATCAACGCCTTAGTCAATTTTCGTTAACCATTTTGCCAGGATTGGTTAAGCCCCGCAGTTGACGCCCCGGCCGGTGCCTGACAAGGGGCAGCCACTGCCTTGGACCGGGTGACCCCGCCTTCATGGCGGTGCGCCGCATCTGCCGCGCGCTCCCGAACCGAACCTCAGCGTGACGCGAGGTCCAACCCGGAGACCGGCCCGAGGCACTGGCCCGTGCGAGACCAAAATGTCGTGCCCCCGCGCCGGCATGGTCGGCCTGCTTCGATACCATCATCGGCGCTCTCAGGTTTCGTGCCCGCAGCCAATCCGGCTGCATCGGCGGCACGAGATCCCGCTCACCTAATGTGGAGTATCATACACATGAAGAAGATTTTGGCCTTGGGCGCGCTTGCCGCCACCCTCCTCCTGTCCGCCGCCCCCGCGTCCGCCCAGGATTGGATTTCCAGCATCATCGCCGAACAGAACCGCCAGAGCGGCGCTTCCGAGCGCCGCCAGGCCAAGACCGAGAAGGCCGAAAAGCCCGCCCGCGTGGCCCGCGCCGCCACGGACGACAGCGACGACGGCAGCCGCCCGCAGCGCCGCGCCGCCAGCAAGCCCCAGCCGCGCGAAAGCGTGTCCAGCGGCAGCGGTGAAACCGGCGTTGCATCGTACTATTGGGAACCCCAGGCGCTCGCCTCCGGTGGACGCTTCAACCCGGATGCCCATACCGCCGCCCACAAGACCCTGCCGTTCGGCACCCGCGTGCGCGTCACCCATCTCGGCAACGGAAATTCGGTTGACGTCGTCATCAACGATCGCGGCCCCTACATCGCCGGCCGCATCATCGACCTGTCGCGCCGCGCAGCCCAGGATATCGGCATGACCGGTTCCGGCGTCGCCCGCGTCCGCGTCTCCATCCTCGGCCGCGGCTGAGCGCCGGGCCGATCCGCAAACACGATCGGCGGCTCCGCAAGGGGCCGCCGTCTTTCGTTTCTGCTCGCGGTCGCCGTGTTGTCGGTTACTCACCCTGCGCCGACGTTCGTCAGCACCGCTTTTGGTTCCACTGGACCTTCTTCAGGCGGTCTTGCCCCCGCAAGGACTGGTCGAGGCGCACGTCAACACCCTTAACGCGTCGTTGCCACGTTGCCGCCGAGCGCGATCACCAGGCCGGCGGCCACCGTGGCGAGGCCGGCGAGGAAATATGCCGTCACCGTTTCTCCGAGCACGGCAACGCCCAGCGCCGTAGCCGTCAACGGCGCCAACGCCTGGAACATGGCGACGCGCGTCGGCGTTGTTCGTGCGTAGGCCCACAGCAGCACGAAATACGCCAGCCCGCTCGACAACCCGATGAACACCACCGCCGCCAGCGGTCGCGCAGGCATCTGCAACGGATTGGTCAGCCCGCCCCGCAACACGCCGGCCACTGCCAAAAAGGCCACCGTTGCCGTCATCGCGAATGCCGCCACCGGCAGCGCCGCGTATCGCTGCAGGTAGGGCCGATACAGGACACTGCACAGCGCGCCGCAGAATGCCGCCGCAAAAACCAGCGCTTCGCCGACCAGCCCACCGCCACCGCGCACCCGATCGCCAAGCGCGATCGCCACGCCGAGCATAGTCAGACCCACGCCTGCCGTCTTCCTTGCTGTCATCCGCTCACGTCTAAGCGCTGCAGCCAGCAGCATGGTGAGCAACGGAAACGCTGAAAACACCAACGCCGCCCGGCCCGCTGGGATCAGCGTCAACCCCACATTCAGGAGCAGGATCAAAAAGGCGAATTGGACGATGCCCAGCGCCGCCATCGGCAGCAGATCGCGACCGGCAAAGTTAGGACGCGGCCCGGCCAGCACAAACGGCAGCAGCGACAGCACGCCGATCGCGTAGCGCATGAAGGCCAGCGATACTGGATCGGTCACCAGCAGCGCATAGCGCGAGGCCACCGTCGCAGCCCCGACCTGCACACCGACCAGGGCGGCTGCCGCGAGCGCCAGCCGCTCCGATCCCGCCAGCGCCGTCACGGCAGTGCCCGCTCCCAGGTCTCGCCCACCAAGTCATGGCCAAACCCGAAATAGGCCTCCTCCAGCACCATCGTGAACCCGGCCGACGCGTAGTGCCCCCGCGCGGCCACCAGGTTGCGGTTGGTCCACAGCATCATCTTGGAATACCCAGCAGCCGCCGCGAACGCCATGCTCGCTTCCAGCAAGCGCCGGCTGAGCCCGAGGCCGCGGGCGTCAGGCTCAACGTAAACCAGCCGCAACTTTGCGATGGCGTCCTCCTTCTCAACCACGAAGGCCGAACCCACCACGCGCCCGTCAAGCTCCGCAATCCAGCAGCACTCCCGCCCCGGCTTGAACGTGAGAACGAATTCGGCCGCCACCTGTGCCACCAGCGCCTCGAAGGTCCAGTCCCAGCCGTATTCAGACGCGTAGAGCACACCATGGCGATGCACCACCCAACCGATATCGCCCGCCCGAGGGGGCCTCAGCCGCAGCTGCCGGCTGCCCACCGTGGTCACGATCCCCGCCGCCGGCCATGCCGTATCCAGTGCCAGCTTGGGGGCATTATCGGCGGTTGTCATGGTGCATCCATCGTCGGCTTCGAAGGCTCCGGGGGGACGTGATCATACGTCAGGTTAGGGGTGTTCCCGTATAGACCCGCGGCCCGAGTTCCGCCAGTATCGCTTCCGGCGGCGCGCGGCTGCTTTCGAAAGTGGCCGGCGGACGCATCGTTTTTGCGGAGGACTGCATGACAGTGACATCGAAATGGCGCGGCGCGGCATTCGCCGCAGCCATGGCCATGGGCGGTATCGGCGCGGCACCTGCCGGCGCTGTAACCTTCAAATACGCGTTCCAGGGCGATCTCAACGCGCTCGACGGCTACTCGATCAACGAGACGTTCACGAGTGGCGCCATGGGTAACGTCATGGAGTCGCTGACGACGCGCGGAAAGGACCTGTCGATCCAGCCCTCGCTTGCCGAGCGGTGGGAAGTCGTCGATCCGCTCAAGTGGCGCTTCTTCCTGCGCAAGGGCGTCAAGTACCACGGCGGCGAAACGTTTACCGCCGACGATGTGCTGTTCTCCCTGCAGCGCGTAAAGTCCGCCGACAGCCAGATCAAGAGCCGCGTTCCCGGCGACATGGAAGCCGTCAAGGTCGACGACTACACCGTTGACTTCATCCTCAAGACGCCCAACCCGATCCTGCACGCGGAGTGGGACACCTGGCACATCTGGTCGAAATCATACTGCGAGAAAAACGGCTGCACGGAAGTGCAATCGGGAAAAGCGACAGCGCTGCAGCCGTTCGCGCTCAAGGCCAACGGCACTGGCGCATTCATGATCGTCAGCCACGAGCCGGGCGTGAAGACGGTTTTCAAGCCAAACCCCAACTGGTGGGGCAAGAAAGAGCATAACTTCGACGAGGTGATCTTCCAGACCATCAAGTCTGACGCCACCCGCGTGGCCGCCCTGCTGTCGGGCGAAATCGACATGATGGACCCGGTGCCGCTGCAGGACATCGAGCGCGTCAATGCCTCGGGCGTCGCCCGTGTGCTGACGGGGCCGGAAGTGCGCACCATCTTCCTCAACATGGACCAATTCCGCGACGAGCTGGTCTATTCTAACGTCAAGGGCAAGAACCCCTTCAAGGACGTCCGCGTCCGTAAGGCGTTCTATCAGGCCATCGACATCGAGGCGATCAAAGCGAAGGTTATGCGCGGGTCATCGACACCGTCAGCGCTGATGATCGCGCCGGAATTCTTCGCCGGCTCGAAGGCCTTCAAACGCCACCCCTACGACCCGGAAGCATCCAAGAAACTGCTCACCGAGGCCGGCTACCCGGATGGCTTCGAGATCGTCATGGACTGCCCCAACGACCGTTACGTCAATGACGAAGCGATCTGCCAGGCGGTCACCGCCATGCTGGCGCGCATCAACATCAAGGCCAAGCTCAACGCCATCCCGAAGGCCAAGTTCTTCGAGAAGTGCGGCTTCACACGCGGCAAACCCTACGACTGCTCGTTCAACCTGCTCGGCTGGACGCCGGGCTCGGGCGACAGCTGGAACGTGATCGCCAGCCACGCCACCTGCCGTGACGCCGACGGCAAAGGCAAGGTCAGCCCCGCCGCTCTGTCGAGCTACGGCGGCTATTGCAATCCCAAGGTCGACGATCTGTCGGTCAAGATCCTGGTCGAAACCGACATCGCCAAGCGCGACGCGATGATCGCCGAGGCCTTCACGATCATGCACGAGGAGGTGTCGCACATCCCGCTGCATCAGCAGGCCCTCGCCTGGGGCGTGTCGAAGAAAGTCGACATCGTCCAGCGCCCCGACAACCAGATCCTCTTCTACTGGGCAACGAAAAAGGAATAACGCTCCATCGCCAAGCGGACGCCATCAACGGCGCGGGCCCCACACGAGGCCCGCGCCGTTTTCCGTCGTCATGATCCAACCCGCCTTCAGAACGTCCACTTCAGACAGCGAGAGGTTGACACTTCGCAAAGCACTCTCGCGACGGATCATCAATCGACAGCAGGGTTACTGGACTGTTTTAAGTGTCCGCCGAGCCGCACCGGACGTGGACGCGCCGGGCGTCACGCTCCAGCCATCGCTGCGGCGCCGGACGACACGGCCACACTGCTGCGCGCTGGTGCAGCACGCGCTGCCGAATTCGGCCGCAACCTCAGGATCGGGCGTTCGAGACCGCGATAAACAAGATCGGCGGTCAGCAGTTGTAGCGCCAGCAACGGCAGTAGCGTCGCCGTCGTAATCGCCGCGATCTGGCCGGCAAAGGCGTAGGCGACCAGCGTATGGCTGAGATACAGCGCGTACGTCCGCGTGCTCACGAACCGCGTTGCCAGCATCACCGCGCGGCTCGAAACCTCCGCATGCACCACCGCGGGCAGCGTCAGGGCAACAGCCAGTGTCGCCAGCGGCCACGACAACACATGGCAGAAAAA
>JANYHP010000629.1 GCA_025359005.1 Hyphomicrobiaceae bacterium
CTCGCGCCGGGCGTGCCGCTGACGCATCCCAAGCCGCATTGGTCGGTTGAGAAGGCCAAGACCGCAAACGTCGAGATCATCGGCGATATCGATTTGTTTTTCCGTGAGCGGGCGAAGCGGTGGCCGGACCGTGCCGAGGCAGATCGGGTGTGCCCGGTGGTGGCGATCACCGGCACCAACGGTAAGTCCACCACAACGGCACTGATCGCCCACGTTCTGAAGTCGGCCGGCCGCGACGTGCAGATGGGCGGCAACATTGGCGTCGGTGTGCTGTCGCTGGAGCCGCCCGCGCCGGACCGTTATTTCGTCATCGAAATGAGTTCGTTCCAGATCGACCTGACGCCGACGCTGGTGCCGACGGTCGGCGTGCTCCTCAACATCACGCCCGATCATCTCGATCGGCACGGGACGATGGAGAGGTATGCGGCGGTGAAGGCGCGGATTGTCGAGGGGGCGAGTACAGCAATTCTTGGCACTGCCGATGCACCCACGCGAGAGGTCCGCAATCGGATCAATCGGCATCAAGTTGGTGTGAGCGACGAACGTCGCCGACCGATCGTGCGACAAATCTCGGAATGGCCCGGCGACGCCGATGCAATGGTTTGCTACGGCGACGGTCGGCTGTTGTTTGGAGAGCGGCCACGGCAAGAAATCGACCTCTCTGGGGCCGCCGCGCTGCGCGGACAGCATAATGCGGAGAACGCCGCCGCGGTGTTTGCTGCGTGTTACACGCTCGGACTTGATCCCGGAATTATCACCAGGGGTCTCAAGTCCTTTCCGGGCCTGGCGCATCGCATGGAGCCGCTCGGCCACATTGGCCGCGCCGTGATCGTCAATGACAGCAAGGGCACCAACGCCGACAGCACGGAGAAGGCGCTGGCGAGCTTTCCGGGTGATATCTATTGGATTGCGGGCGGCGTGCCCAAGGAGGGGGGGATCGAGCCGCTGGCGCCCTACTTCGGTCGCGTCGCCAGGGCGTATCTCATTGGCCAGTGTGCGCCGGATTTCGCCAAGACGCTTGATGCGAGCAAGACACTCGATGGCCGAGTGCCGTATGAGATATCGGGCACACTTGATTCGGCACTTGCGTCGGCAGTGCGGGATGCGGCGCAATCGACGGCGGCCGAGCCGGTGATCCTGTTGTCGCCGGCGTGTGCGTCCTACGACCAGTACAAGAGTTTCGAGCAACGGGGCGATCATTTCCGGGCGCTGGCGGCAGCGCTGCCCGGGTTTGTGAAGAAGGGGCAATCGTGACGGCCACGCCGAAAGACACGCCGAAAGACCTGAGCGGCAGCGTGATGCTGGCAGCGGGCGGCACCGGTGGACATCTGTTTCCCGCGCTGGCGTTGGCGCAGGAATTGCGTCGGCGCGACATCGTTGTGGATCTCATCACCGATATGCGTGGCGACCGCTATGGCAGCGATTTCCCCGCCCGCAACATTTTCCAGGTGCCGTCCGATACGCTGCGCGGCCGTTCACCGGTGGCGATGGCCAAGACCGGCACTGCACTTGCCCGCGGCGTTGCCAAGGCGCGCCAGATCATGACCGAGGTCAATCCAAAAGCCGTGATCGGCTTTGGTGGTTATCCGAGCCTGCCGCCGATGCTGGCGGCGCGACTGAAGGGCATTCCCACCGGCATCCACGAGCAGAACGCCGTGCTCGGCCGCGCCAATAAGTTCCTCGCCCGCCGTGTCACAGCGATCGCCACGTCGTTCCACGCGGTCAAGGGCATCGACGTGGGCACGGCGGCCAAGGTGCGGTTCACGGGCAATCCCGTGCGCGATGTGGTGCTCGACTGGGCGCGCCAGCCCTACGCGCCGCCGGGCGCCACAGGTCCATTCCAGCTGCTGGTTTTCGGCGGCAGCCAGGGCGCGCGGTTCTTTTCCGATCTGATGCCGCAAGCGTTCGCCAGCTATCCGGCCGAGGCGCGCGCGGCGCTCCGCATCGTCCAGCAGGCGCGCGAGGAAGATGTGGCGCGCGTGGAAGCAGCCTATCGCGCCAGCGGCATCGAAGCGCGTGTGGCGCCGTTTTTTCCCGATCTGCCCGAGGCGATGGCCAAGGCCCACCTCGTCATTGGCCGCGCTGGCGCCTCGACGGTATCGGAACTCACCGTGATGGGCCGCCCGTCGATCCTGGTGCCCTTGCCGCACGCCCTCGACAACGATCAGCTCAACAACGCGCAGCGCTTGGCATCCGGCGGCGGCGCCATCACGCTCGAACAGAAGGACGCCACTGCCGAACGGCTGGCTGCCGAAATTGGTCAGTTGCTGGACGATCCGAACCGATTGGCCGTGATGGCCGCCGCCGCGCGCGTGCTCGGTCGGCCCAACGCCGTCGTTCTGCTCGCCAACATGGTCGAAGACCTCATGGGCCGCTGGGCACCGGCGAGTGTGTGAATTTTCCCTCTCCCCATTCGCGTGTAGGCGCGAGCGGGGTGTGCGGACGACAGCAGGACACATCCGATGCAAATGCCTGAACAGCTCGGCCCCATCCACATCGTCGGCATTGGCGGCATCGGTATGAGTGCCATCGCCGAGGTGTTGCACGCGCGCGGCTACACCGTGCAAGGCAGCGACAAGAGCGACGGCGCCAACGTGCAACGCTTGCGCACGCTGGGCATGCGCGTGTTCGTCGGCCACGCGGCCGTCAATCTGATCGGCGCCGAGTTGGTCGTCATCTCGACGGCCGTGAAGGCGGGCAACCCCGAGCTCGATGCGGCGCGTGCAAAAGGCCTGCGCATTCTGCGCCGCGCCGAAATCCTCGCCGAGATCATGCGGCTTTATTCCACCGTGTCGGTCACCGGCACGCACGGCAAGACGACGACGACATCGCTGATCGCGCACCTGCTGACGTTCGGGCAGCAAGACCCGACGGTGATCACCGGCGGCATCGTGCTCGACTGGGGCACCAACGCGCGGCTCGGCCAGGGGCGCTGGATGGTGGTTGAAGCCGACGAGAGCGACGGCACGTTCGTGGCCCTGCCGACCGAGATCGGCGTCGTCACCAATATCGATCCCGAGCATCTCGATTACTTCGGCTCGGTCGAAAATATGCATCGCGAGTTCGCGCGTTTTTTCACGCAGATCCCGTTCTATGGCCTGGCAGTGGCCTGCATCGATCACCCGGTCGCGCGCGCCATGATCGAAAATCTCGGACTGCGCGAGGATGGGCGACGGCTGTTGACGTATGGCCGCAGCGACGATGCCGATCTGAAGCTGACGGCCACGCGCGTGGTTGGCCGCGTGACAAAATTCGACGCCGAGCTTGGTGCCCGCGTTGCCGGCGGCGCGCGTAAACTTAACGGTTTCGAGGTTCCGGTGCCGGGTGAGCACAACGCGCTCAATGCGCTGGCGGCGATCGCGGTGGCCGCCGAGATCGGCTTGACCGATGCGCAGATCAAGGACGGGCTCGCCAAGTTCGCCGGCGTCAAGCGCCGCTACCAGCCGACCGGCGCGTGGAACGAGATCGAGTTCTTCGACGACTACGGGCATCATCCGGTCGAGATCAAGGCTGTGCTGGCGGCCGCGCGCGCCGGCGCCCGCCCGCGCACCAAGGTCATCGCCATCTGCGAGCCGCATCGCTACACGCGCCTGCGCGATCTGTTCGCGGAGTTCACGGGCGCGTTCAAGGACGCCGACGCGGTGATCATCGGGCCGCTCTATACCGCCGGCGAAGCGCCCATCGACGGCGTCACGCATACAGCACTGGCACAGGCGATCGCTGCGTCGGGCCATCCCAACGTGCGCTCGGTCGATGCGGCGCCGATGTTGGCGGAGGCGGTGCGTAAGATCGCCCGCCCCGGCGATACCGTGCTCGTCTTCGGCGCCGGCCATAGCACCGACTGGGCGCACGCGCTGCCCAACTGGCTGACGACGGGCGTGGCGGGATGAGCCGTATCTACTGTTTGAGAGCTTCCTTCGTCATGTCCGCGAAGTCCACCCAAGCAACCCTCCATTGGATTGCGATCGTCAAACAAGAGTGATTACAATTTTCACCGCTGTTCGGCACTGGCGATAGATTTTGGCTTGGCTGGGTGGCTTCCTGCGCGGTCGTGACGGAGTGAAAGAGTGTACCAAGGTGCGATGTGGCGGACTGCCGCTGACGCTGTTCCAATCTGAATGTGCTCCCAGACGGTTCAATCCATGACCCATCCCGACATCACCGCCGACCTCAAAGCCGTCATGCCACAGTTGCGCGGGCGATTGATCGCCAACGCGCCGATGGCGGATATCACGTGGTTTCGTGCAGGCGGGCCGGCGCAGGCTCTGTTCTCGCCGCACGACGAGGCGGATCTCGCGTACTTCCTGAAGCACGCGCCGACGGAGTTGGCCGTCTTCGTCGTCGGTCTCGGCTCCAACCTGCTGGTGCGGGACGGCGGCGTCAAAGGCGTTGTTATCCGCATGGGGCGTGGGTTTGGCGATGTCGTCGTCGAAGCGGACCACACGATCAGGGTCGGCACGGCGGTGCCGGATGTGAAGGTCGCTCGCGCGGCGGGCGATGCCGGCATCGACGGCTTGGCGTTTTATCGTGGCATTCCCGGCTCGATCGGAGGCGCACTGCGCATGAATGCGGGTGCACACGGCACGGAAACGAAGGATTGCCTGATCGGTGCGCGCGCGGTCGATCGTGCCGGCACCATCCACGTTCTGACCCTGGCCGACATGCATTACACTTACCGCCATTGTGGCATCCCGGCGGATTGGATTTTTACCGAAGCGACGTATCGGGGTGTGGCCGGCGATCCGGCGGAAATTCAGAAAAAGATGCAGGAGGTGGCCGAGTATCGCGAGGCCAACCAGCCCATCAAGGAACGCACAGGCGGCTCCACATTCAAGAACCCGCCCGGACACAGTTCGTGGAAGCTGATCGATACGGCGGGCTGCCGTGGTTTTCGCGTTGGTGGTGCCAAGGTATCCGAGATGCATTGCAACTTCCTGATCAACGATCAGGGCGCGACGGGTGAAGATATCGAGCGGCTCGGCGAGACGGTGCGCCACCGTGTGAAGGCCCACTCCGGCATCACGCTCGAATGGGAAATTATCCGCCTTGGCGAGCCGCTGCCGGGCCACGCGACGGGCGAAGCGCTGGCGCTGGCGTGACCTAGCCGCGGGCGAGTTTGGCGTGCACGATGGCGAGGCGGCCGAACTCGGCGATGCCCAGCGTCTCGCCCCGTCTGGTCCCATCGATGCCGGCCGCGCCGAGCAGCGCCTCGGGCTCCGGTGTCAGCGCTTTCAAACTCTGCCGCAGCATTTTGCGGCGCTGGCCGAACGCTGCGGCAGTGACGCGACCGAGCACGCGGACGTCGCAGACGGGTTCGGGGTGCGGGCGAGGCTTGAAGGCCACCACGGCCGAGAGAACCTTCGGCGGCGGCGTGAACGCTTCCGGCTGCAGCGTGAACAGCAGCCTGGGGTCGGTTCGCCATTGCGAGATCACTGCGAGGCGGCCATAGGCCTTCGACCCGGGTTCGGCGACGATGCGCTCGGCGACCTCTTTCTGAAACATCAGCACCATGCCTGAAAACCACGGTGGCCAGGGGTCGGTTTCGAGCCAGCCGATCAGCAGTTGCGTGGCGATGTTGTAGGGCAGGTTGGCGACGATCACCGGCTTTGAGGGCAGTGCCGCGGCGATCGCTGCAAAGTCCACGGTCAAGGCGTCGCCATCGATGATCGTCAGCCGTCCAGGCGCCGCGTGCGCGATATCATCGAGCGCCGCCCGGCAGCGCCGGTCGCGCTCGATGGCGGTGACGTGATCGGCGCCTTCCAGCAACAACGCGCGTGTCAGCCCGCCAGGGCCCGGGCCGATCTCGACGACGCTGCGACCGGCCAGTGGCAAAGCCCCATGCGCGCTCGCGCGCGAAAGATCACCCAGCGGGCCTGCCGCGCGCGCGATCCGTCTGGTCAGGTTCAGGTCGAGAATGAAATTCTGGCCGAGCCGCTTGTCGGCGGCAAGGCCGTAGGTCGCAATAACGTCGCGCAGCGGTGGCAATGCGGCGACCGCTGACGACGGCGTGCCTGCAGACTGCGGATCTCCGTTCGACGCTTGCGCGTCCGGGCCGCTCATCCGCGCTGCTCGATGTGGGCGTCCTGCCGCAGGTCACGCAGATGCCGCTTGGCCAGTTCTTCGAACTTGCGCGCTTGCAATTCGTTCTGCGCCTCTTCGCGCTGCTTTTCGTCGATTTTCAAGGCGCGGCGGTTGCACACGGCCATCAGTTCGACGCCGTCGACGGCGGTTTGGGGCGGCAACAGATCGCCGTCTTTGGCCGCCAGCAACATGCTGCGCCCCGGCTCGGCGATCGTGCTCGGGCGCACGTACTTCAAGGCCTCGAATTTGGCGCCCGCGCTGCCCTTCGCCAACTCGTCCATGGATGTGCAGCCGCTATATTTGCGCCGGAGAGCGTCGGCGTCGGCCAGCGCGCGTGCCATGGCGCTCTGGTCCAGCTTGCCCGGCAGCGTGAACACGATGCGCTGCACCGCCAGTTCCTGCGTGTCGACCGGACCCTTCGCGTTCGGCGCTGTCGCAATAAGTCGCTCGACGTCCTTCTCGCTGATCTGGATTTGGGCGGCGAACTTCTTGCGGATCACGTCGCGCCAGGCAAAACTGGCGCGGAAACGGCTGCGCATGGTGGAGATGTCGACGCCCACGCTTTTGAGTTGCTGGGTGAACTGCGCTTCGGTCTGATTGTTGCGCTGGGCAATGCCGGCGATGATGCGGTTCGCCTCTTCATCGTTGACGCTGACGCCCAACTTGCGCGCTTCCTGGATCTTCAGCTTTTCCTCGATGATCTCTTCCATCGCGTCCTTGCGGAACTTCGGAAAGTTCGCCGAGCGCGCCTGTTCGACGGCCTGACGCTGGAGGCCTTGCGCGAATTCGGTCTTGCGCTTCTCGATGATCGCCATGATCTGATCGCGCGATTTGCCCTGGTTCTGTTTGACGATCTCGTCGACGATGGCGCGGAAGCGACTGCTCGTCGCCTCCGACGTGATCATTTTCTTGAACGCCTCCTGTGCCTGGGCGCCGATATTGGCGCCACCGCTCGCGTTCAAAAAACGCGCGCGTTGCTCGACTTCGCGGCTGGTGATCGGCTCGTCGTTGATCAGCATGATGATGCGGTCACCGCCCGGCGACGATTTGGTCGTCGTGTCGCCACCGCCGTCGGCCTCCGCATCGGGGGGCTTCTTGGCCGCTGCCGGTTTCGGCTTGACGACTTGCTTCTTGGCCGCTGGCGGTGGCGGCTGGGGCGCTGGTGCTTGAGCCGGCGGTTGCGCGACCACAAAGCCCGGGAACTGTTGCGCGCCGGCTGGCAGCAGTCCTGTTGCCATCAGGGCGCCGACGGCAAGCGCGACGACGCACGGCATCGCCACGCGAACCGGGCGCGGTGCCGGCTGCAGCGGAAGCGGGGTCGTTTGATGGCAGCGATGGAGCATAGCGGCGCCTGCAAGTGATTCTTTGCGCCCTACCCTAACCTGCCGGGCGGACGCCCCAAACGACTATCCACAACAAGGATGGCTGC
>JANYHP010000643.1 GCA_025359005.1 Hyphomicrobiaceae bacterium
CTTGCTGTCAGACAGGCCCTCATGCAGCACCTGCATGACCGACAGACAGGTATCGAGGCCGATGAAGTCGGCGAGCTCGAACGGTCCCATGGGGTGGTTGGCGCCGAGCTTCATGGCCTTGTCGATGCTCTCGACCGTGCCGACGCCTTCGTACAGCGTGTAGACGGCCTCGTTGATCATCGGCAGCAGGATGCGATTGACGATGAAGGCTGGGAAATCCTCGCTGACCGAGATCTGCTTGCCCAAGCTGTCGACGAACTTGCGCGTGGTGGTGAAGGTCGCGTCGTCGGTGGCGATGCCGCGGATCAGCTCGACGAGCTGCATAAGCGGCACGGGGTTCATGAAATGGATGCCGATGAAGCGCTCGGGGCGGTCGGTGCCGGCGCCAAGGCGGGTGATCGAGATCGACGACGTGTTGGTCGCCACGATCGTGTCCTTGCGGATCTTCGGGCACAGTTCTTGGAAGATCTTGCGCTTGATGCTCTCGTCTTCGGTGGCGGCTTCGATGACCAGGTCGGTATCGGCGAAGGCCGCAAAATCGGGCGCGTACGTGATGCGTTTAAGGCTCGCGTCCATGTCAGCCGGCTTGAGAAGGCCTTTGCTCACCTGCCGCGTCATGTTGCGGGAGATCGTGTCGATGGCCTTGTCGAAGTTCTCTGGCCGGAGATCAGAGATAGCAACCTGGTAACCGGCCTGGGCTGCCACATGAGCGATGCCGTTGCCCATCTGGCCAGCGCCGATGATGCCCACTTTGACGATCGGAGCGGGGACGGCGGTTAGGGGCGCGGCGGTCATCGATGGCGTCTCTTCGGTGCTTGTTGGGCGGCGGGTCCGCCCCGACGCCGGCGGTCTCAGCTCAGCCGGCCTTGTCGAGTTCGGCTTTGAGTTCCGGCATGATCTGGAACAGGTCGCCGACAAGGCCGTAGTCCGCCACCTGGAAGATTGGGGCCTCCGCGTCCTTGTTGATGGCGACGATGACCTTGCTGTCCTTCATGCCGGCGAGATGCTGGATGGCGCCGGAAATGCCGACGGCCACGTAAAGCTCAGGGGCAACGACCTTGCCGGTCTGGCCGACCTGGTAGTCGTTGGGGACGTAGCCGGCATCCACCGCCGCGCGGGATGCGCCCATGGCGGCACCCAGCTTGTCAGCCACCGGCTCTATGTACTTGGTGAAATTCTCGCCCGAGCCGAGACCGCGGCCACCGGACACGACGATGCGCGCACCTGCCAGTTCGGGGCGGTCGGACTTGGCGACCTCCTCACCCTTGAATACGGTGGTGCCGCTATCGGCGACGGCCGCGACAGCTTCGATGGCGGCCGACCCGCCCTCGCCGGCTGCCTGGAAGGAGGCGGTGCGCACGGTAATGACCTTCTTGGCATCAGCCGACTGCACAGTCTGGATGGCGTTGCCGGCGTAAATGGGCCGCTCGAAGGTGTCGGCGCTGATGACCTTGGTAATTTCCGAGATCTGCATGACGTCGAGGCTGGCGGCGACGCGCGGCATGACGTTTTTGCCGGTCGTGGTGGCTGCCGCGACGATGTGGCTGTAGGGGCCGGCCAGTGACACGATCAGCGCCGACAACGGTTCGGCGAGGCGATGTTCGTATTGGGGGGCCTCGGCAAGCAGCACCTTCTCGACGCCGTCGAGTTTGGCGGCGGCTTCGGCGGCGGCCCGGCAGTTTGTGCCGGCGACGAGGATGTGGATACCGCCGCCCATGGACTTGGCGGCCGACAGTGCTTTGCGGGTAGCGTCGTTGAGCACGGTGTTGTTGTGCTTGGCAAAGAGCAGAACTGTCATTGCAGCACCCCGGCTTCATTCTTAAGTTTCGCGATCAGTTCGGCGGCGTTGGCGACCTTGACACCCGCCTTGCGGCCACCCGGCTCGACCGTTTTGAGCACCTTGAGGCGTGGCGCGATATCGACGCCAAGATCGGCCGGCTTCTTGATGTCGAGCGGCTTTTTCTTGGCTTTCATGATGTTTGGGAGCGAAGGATAGCGCGGCTCGTTCAGACGCAGATCGGTGGTGACGACGGCAGGCATGGCGAGGGCAAGTGTCTGCAGGCCGCCGTCGATTTCTCGCGTCACCATGGCGGTGTCGCCTTCGATGACGAGCTTGGAGGCAAACGTCGCCTGGGGCCAGCCGAGCAGGGCCGACAGCATCTGGCCGGTCTGGTTGCAGTCGTCGTCGATGGCCTGCTTGCCGCAGATGACGAGCTTGGGCTGTTCGGTGGCGATGATCGCTTTCAAGAGCTTGGCGACGGCGAGCGGCTCGATCACATCGGTGTCGGCGCATTCGACCAGGATGCCGCGGTCAGCGCCCATGGAGAGCGCAGTGCGGATGGTTTCCTGCGCCTTGGTGGGGCCAACGGAGACCGCGATGATCTCGGTGACGATGCCCTTTTCCTTGAGGCGGACCGCCTCTTCGATGGCGATCTCGTCGAAGGGGTTCATCGACATTTTGACGTTGGCCAGCTCGACGCCGGATCCATCCGATTTCACGCGGATTTTGACGTTGTAATCGACAACGCGTTTCACCGGCACCACGACCTTCATCGCTGCTCGCTCCTGCTCGTCTGTGTTTGTGCAACGTGTGTGCAAATGCGAAGGGCACGCTAGGGCCGGGGGCGGAACGTGTCAACAAAGCGCCACAGTCCCTGAGTGCCTTTTTGTCGCGGGTGGAGGTGGGCGAGAACAGCGCCCTGTCCTTTTGCCGCTGCGATGATGTGACGACGCAACATCGGAAATGGTGATTGCTTCGCTTTTACCGGTTCTTCCCCGGGACCCACAGCACATCGGCTTTGCCTTTGTCGTTGGCGAAGCGTGAGGCCACGAACAGGAAATCGGAGAGGCGATTGGCGAATTTGATGGCGGCTCGGCTGACCGGCTCGCCCGGCTGGTCGGCGAGTTCGACCATGATACGCTCGGCGCGGCGCGTGATGGTGCGGGCAACGTGCAGGGCTGCTGCGGCCGCGCTGCCGCCCGGCAGCACGAATGAGCGGAGCGGGCTCATTTGGCCGTTCAACAGGTCGATTTCCTGCTCCAGCCGGGTGACCTGGGCGTCGGTGATGCGGAGCGGCTCGTAGGGCAGCTTTTCGCCTCGGTCGGGAACGCACAGGTCAGCGCCGAGGTCGAACATGTCGTTCTGGATGCGGAACAGCATCGTATCGAGGTCGGCCAGATCCTTGGTTGGGTCCGGCGTCTGCGCACCCGCGGTTATCATGCCGGCCAGATGGACGCGCGCAACACCGACGGCTGCGTTGGCCTCGTCGACGGTGCCGTAGGAGCTGATGCGCAGGGCGTATTTCTTGGTGCGCTCGCCGCTGCCGAGGCCGGTGGTGCCGTCGTCGCCGGTGCGGGTGTAGATGCGGTTGAGAACGACCATAGCTGCAACTCTCCGGAAAGCATCAGTCGGGGTGGGCTGTCCCCAGTTACGCGCCGCGCTTCAGATAGACCACCAGCATGATCACGACCACGGCCAGGAACTGCAGCCCGACGCGCCAGCGCATGAGGCGTTGGCTGAGATTGGGGTTGTCGCCGCGCAGCATCGTGCACAGGCCGGCCAGCAGGACGAAAAACACCGCCAGCACGGCGATGGGCACAGCATAGGTGGCTATCACGCTCATGCGAGGCTCCTTGGGGCACGGCCAAACCGGCTGAAAGTATTGGCGCCGCGGGCGGATACCGCACCCGCGCCACAATTTTCAGGCCTCATCTAGCGGAATTCGGAAAAGAGCGCCAAAGATGGCTGGTGCGGCCGATTCGCAGGCGCCGCAACGGTCACCTGACGCCGGTTGCGCCACCGACCAACCGAGGGACGTTCGATCCGCCACCGTGCGCCAATTTTTCGACACGCGGGCTTTGCCCAGGGCACGGGTGCGCGAGGCAGCTCGTGCGCCGCTGCCGTGTTGGCCGTGCTTGCCGGCCTCAGCCTGCCCGCCAGCGCACCGGTGCAAGCGCAAACACCGCCCCAGTCGACCGATGCCGCCGAAGCGCGACGCCAGCTCGAGGCCAGCCGGCATCAGCTGGACGAGGTGAAAAAGCGCAGCAAGGAGTTGGCGACCGAAGTCACCCAGATCCGCGAGGAGCGTGAGCGCCTCAATGGCCAGTTGCTGGAGACCGCCCACGCCATCCAGGCGAGCGAGGCGCAGATGACCAGGGCCGAGGCGCGCATCTCCGAATTGCAGGCGCAGGAAAGCATCCTTCGCGGGTCGCTCGAAAAGAGTCATGGCGCCATCTCCACGCTGCTGGCCGCCATGCAGCGGATGGGGCGCAATCCGCCGCCGGTCATGATCACCAAGCGCGAAGACGCGCTTGCCATGGTGCGCAGCGCGATGTTGCTGGCCACCGCATTCCCCGAAATGCGCGGCCAGGCCAAAGCGCTGTCGGACAAGCTCGGCGAGTTGGTGCGCGTCATCGACGAGAGCCGCAAGGAAGCCGAGACACTGCGCAACGAAACGCAGCGGCTGGCAGACAACCGCCTCAAGCTCACCACCTTGATGGAACAGCGGCGGCAGGCCCTTTCCGAACGGCAAGACGAGCTGAACCAAGTCCGCAAGGCGGCCGCCGATATTGCCAAAAACGTCACAGATTTCAATGAGCTGGTCGCCCGCCTCGACAAGCTCGAAAAATCGGTCGCGGAGAAGACCGCGCTCGGTGCCTATGAGCGGCAACTGGCAGCCGCGCAAGCCGCA
>JANYHP010000659.1 GCA_025359005.1 Hyphomicrobiaceae bacterium
TCAAAAGTGAGTGTCACGATCTGCTCTTTGATCGCGTCCCCTGGCCCACAGGATGGGGCCTCTATTGGCTGCACGACAAAGGCGGCCCCGCCTATCACTCTCAGAGTTTTGCCATCTCGACCGATGTCCACCCGCAAACCGGAGTGATCGTGCTCGTGCGCTTCACGCTGCGCGGCATGCCGTTCGGATTGTGCCTCGGGAGGCCCGATCATCCCACGCAGTTTGGAGTTCTCAGGCCGAAATCGGTGACGTTCAAGACCAGTGAACGTACACGCACCGTCGTTCTGAATTGGTCACGCGGTCGGTCTGGCTACCCCATCATACTCAATCGAGCCGGAAGTTATGATGGCCCTCCGCCAAATTGGCAGGAATGGGAACGTAAAAGCTGACGACGATGGTGTCGAAAAATGATTGGACGTGCCCCCGCGCAAGGGCACGGGGTCGGGCTGTAGTCGGTCGTGAACAACGACCGACCGGAGCCCCACGGCTCGAAGTGGGTTGCAGACGTGGGTCTCCGCCCATACGGGTCACCATCCCTCACGCACAGCATAGCATGACAGATGTCAGGGGTAGCACCCGTCACTTGGATTGCGCGCGCCGATCACGGTCGTGTTCATGACATTGAGCTGCGGCGGCCAGAACACGGCAGAAATATTGAGCCCGTACCATCTGCACATCAAGTGCAGCTCGACGGCCAGCGGAAGAAGCCGTCCGGCCTCCGAAACCTCTGCATGAAACCCTTGCTCCGCATGCTGCCGCGATCAGGCAAGTTCGACCCGACACGATCATCTTGCCATCGTGCTCAGGTCCGTCAAGGCGGCATCCACACTCACACCGGCCTTGACCGACCTTGCGCGCGACGGCCGCGGCCACTCGCGGTCGGGGCGAAGGAAAGCCTTCGGCGAGGTCGAACCAAGGAAATGACCGGCAAGGGATGAAGATGCTGATGCCTGCATCTGCGCAGGCGTCGAAGGGCTTCACGCTTCGGGGGCGACAGCGCGATCGTGGAGTATGGGGGCGCGGGAGCTGGGAGTGCGGTCCTGCCCGCGATGAAGATCCCTCCTCGTTGGGAGCGATCGAAGTACGCGCTATCAACTTGATCGATTTCAGTTGGGACGATCGACGTCCAGGCATTGGCCTCCTCGTCACAACAGGAGACCCGACATGCCAACTCTCACTGCCGATCCGCGCGCCATTGCCATCGCACCGGCCGTCATCAGCGCGGCGCTCGATTGCCTCGGCGTGCTCACCGACATCGATCCAATTGAACCTCGGCACATGCATCGCATTGCGCTTGCGCTCGGATGCCGCGAACCGGAAGCCACCGCCGTCACCTTGCGCCTGCTCGCAACGGCTGCCGTGCTCAACGATGATCGCTGGTTGCCATGGTCGCGCTTCCACAGAAACCAGACCGTTGACGGGCGGCGCATCTTCGATACCGCGCTGATGCACGCCGTCGCTAGCCTGCCGCTCGACCATCGCGGACGCTTCGATGCCGATGTCTTCTTCGACGAGCTGCTGCACATCCTCGCGGACCCGCAGATCACCCATGTTTCAGGCGGCGCCCACGCATGGCGTCAGTGAACCGTCACTCCAGAAAGGCCAGTGCCACAGGCCAGAACGGCCACGGCAATTCCGGCCATCGCCACTCTCGGACTTATCCGATGCCCGTCACGTCCCTAGCCTGACGGCGTTCCATTCCTTCATCACACCAGGAGATCACATCATGACCCAACCCAACATGACCCAGGCCAACGGGGCCGCCGCCCCTGCAACCGCCGACACCGCCAGCGGGTTCTTCGTCAACACCGGCACGCACGCCGGTTGGTTCACCACACCCGACGGCGACATCTACGACATTCGCAAGCTCGAACCACGCGAAGTGACCGATCCGCGCAATGGTGAAATCACCACCATCTGGGGCGGTTACGCCACGGCACGCGATCGCGATCTCGCGGCCAAGGATTCCATCCTGCAAGCCGACTTCAAGAAGACCGGTGAGCGGCCCGCTGATCTGTTTGCACCAGAAGCCCGCGACATTCCGCTCTACATCACGCTGCGCAATCGTCCCGGCAAAGGCTACAGCGACATCGGCTCGTTCTGGAATGCACGCGGCCGCTACACCATTTTCGCCCGCGATCTCGAAGGCAAACGTGGCCTGCG
>JANYHP010000008.1 GCA_025359005.1 Hyphomicrobiaceae bacterium
TGACTATTGGAGATGCGAGAATGGAAAAAGTTCCGATGACGGTCGAGGGGTTCGCCAAACTCGAGGAAGACCTGCATCGCCTCAAGTCCATCGAGCGTCCGCGCATTATCCAGCAGATTTCGGAGGCGCGCGCGCACGGCGATCTCAGCGAAAACGCCGAGTACCACGCCGCGAAGGAAGCGCAGGGCATGAATGAGGCCCGTGTGCAGGACCTTGAGGACCGCTTTGCGCGCGCCGAGGTGATCGATACGTCTAAGCTTTCGGGCACGACCGTGAAGTTCGGCGCCACCGTGTCGCTCGAAGACGAGGAAACGGGCGACAAGGTTCGGTACAAGATCGTCGGCGACGGCGAGAGCAACGTGAAGGAGGGCAAGATCTCGATCACCAGTCCTATCGCGCGCGCGCTGATCGGCAAGTCCAAAGGTGACAGCGCCGAAGTCGTCACGCCCAAGGGCCCGCGCTCGTACCAAGTGCTCAAGATCGAGTGGAAGTAGGCCGCGCGAGTTGCGTGGCTGGCCAAACGCCGGCCGTTGTGTTCCTCGTCTCGCCGAGGATCACAGGTCCAGCGGCAGAACGAACGGCTGGCCGGCTTTTGAGAAGTCGGCCAGACTCATAGTCTCGACTGCTGTGATCAGTCGGCCCCCGCGCCCGAGCAATGCATCCGCGTGGGCGATCATCAGTGCGTTGGGCTGAGCACTTTCACTGGCCTGTCGCAGGGTGCTGGCGTACACTTTTTCGGCCGTCTTCGGCCTCAATGCGCAGGCCACCGTCAGCGCGCTCGCCGTCGAGCGGCTGATGCCTGCAAAGCAATGCACCAACAGCGGCCGAGTGCCGCCGCTTTCCGCAGCCCAGCGTTGCCCAAATGCAATGACGTCCGCAACGTGATCCTCGCCAGGGTGCACCATGCCCTCCTGCGGTTCGGCGATGTCGGCCAGAGTGAGCTTGAGGTGATTGCGCGGGTCGATCCCCTTCGGCGTTGCAGGAAATGCTGTCATTCCACCCAGCAAACTGAGGACGTGGCTGGGCTTGATCGAACCGGCCAGACTATCGACCATTTTCAGCGAGCAGATGTGGATATACGCCATGCCTGAAGTCCTCAATCGGTGAGAGCGCGGAAGCGTGCCAGAAACTGCGCCTGTGCGTCGTGGACGGCCAAGGGGGTGAGCGCATCGAGCGTAGCGACCAGATCGGAGGGTAGCTTCGGCGCGCCAAAAAAGCGGGCGCCCTCGTCCACCGAGAAGCCGGCCAACACGGTTGCCTCGAAGTAGGCGGCACTATGGTCGGCCGACTTGATTGCCTGCGCGATCTCGGCGGGCAACGGATCAGGCACGTCGAAGCGCCTGTGGATGGCCCCCATCAAACGGTTTTCGAAGGCCTTGTAGTCGAGGCCCACGGCAGCTTTGAATGGGCTGATGAGGTCGCCGATCACGTATTCCGGCGCGTCGTGCAGCAGTGCCGCACGCTTCCAAACACGGCTCCAGCCGCGCTGCTGCGCCTGCGTGATCTGCTCGACCAATAGAGAGTGCTGCGCGACTGAGAAGGCATGCTCGCCCTTGGTCTGCCCGTTCCAGCGCGCCACACGGGCGAGGCCGTGGGCGATGTCCTCGATCTCGATGTCGAGTGGGGACGGATCGAGCAGGTCGAGCCGCCGTCCCGACAGCATGCGTTGCCAGGCACGCGGGGGGGCGTTTGACTTCGCGGCAGACGTGTTGCGCGGCGCCACCTCAGGGCTCCTTGAGATCGAGGTCGCGGCCTTCTGGTAGCGGCGCCATATACGCTGCAATCAACGTCTGCGTGACACTGGCCAGATCGGGTGGCGACCATTGCGGCGCCTTGTCCTTGTCGACCAGCAGCGCCCGCACGCCCTCGACGAACTCGCCGTCCTCGTAAAGCCGGGTGACGAGCCTGTATTCCACGTTCAATGCGGCCTCGAGCGATCTGGCCCCGCGCGCCTGCCGGATGGCCGCCAGGGCCAGCTTCAAGGCCTTGGGCGATTTGCCAGCGAGATCGGCAACGACCCGCTGGGCAAAGGGACTTGCCGAACTCAACGCTGCAGCGTGCATCGCCTCCACAGTCTCGGCGGCGAATATTGCCTGGATCGCCTCGCTGTTCGCCGCGAGCTTGGAAGCGGGCACAGGGGTTTCGGCAGCAGCATCGGTGATTTCGTCGATGGGCGCGCCCGCGGCATCGCACAAGGCCGCGACAAATGCAGCTATATCGGCGCGCGGCATGTAGATGTCGGCGAACCCTGCCTGGATCGCGTCCGCACCATCCATGCGGGCGCCAGTGAGCCCGAGATACTCGCCGAAGCGGCCCTGGGCATGGCCGAGCAGCCAGGTGCCGCCTACGTCTGGGATCAAGCCGATGGCGGTCTCCGGCATGGCGACCATTGTTTTCTCCGTGACGACGCGGTGTGCACCATGCGCTGAAAGCCCGACGCCGCCGCCCATGACGATGCCGTCCATGATCGCCACGAAGGTCTTTGGATAGCGCTCGATCATCGCGTTGAGCCGGTATTCGTCGGCCCAAAAGCGCGGTCCAACCGCGGCATCGGGCGCAGAACCTCGCGCGCTTGCGTTATAGAGCGAAATCACGTCGCCGCCCGCGCAGAGAGCCCGGCCGCCCGCGCCGTCGAGGATCACAACCGCGACGGCCGGATCGTTCCGCCAGCCTTCGAGTGCCGCTCCGATCTGGCCGACCATGGCGTACGTCAGTGCATTCAACGCGTCAGGGCGATTGAGCGTGATGCGGCCGCCACGTCCATCACGGCGGATCAGACATTCAGTGCTGGCGTCAGACATCGGAGCGGCGGTCCCGTGGCGGTTGTCG
>JANYHP010000028.1 GCA_025359005.1 Hyphomicrobiaceae bacterium
GCCGTCCGGGAACCCGCCTGGGCTCTCGACTTCGAGCAGGCGCGGATACTGTCTGATCCAGATCGAGCCGGCGTTGCGATAGTCGCGATGGCTGACGGCGTTGAGCACGGCCTCGCGGACGCTATCCTCGTCGAAGGTCGGGATGTCGTGCTTGAACAGCCCCTCGCGGAACTGCTGCACCTCGTTGCGCAGGTTGATGAGCTTCCACAGCTCGTCCATCCAGGCGAAGAACCCGCGCCGGAATTCGACGCGCTGCTGGTAAGGCAGGCTCGCCTTGCTGTTGCGATATTCGAACACGGCCTCGGCCTGCGCGAGGTGACGGCCGACGGCTTTGTCCGTGCCGAACAGGATGAGCGCGGCATAGGTCGGCACGCCGTCGACGGTCAACTCGGCATTGGCGAGCGTCTTGGCATCATTCCAGCGCGCGATGTCGGCGTTGCCACTCTTCCTGTGCCACCGCTTGCGAAATTCGGCGATTGTCCCGCCATCGAGCGCGTCGATCGTGGTGCCGGTGACTGGCTCGGCGGAAAAATCTGTCGTGCGCTCCTGCAAGATGACGGCGAGCTGCTGAGGGCTCATGGCAGTGAGGCTGGAGCCGACCCGCATCAGATAGCGGCCGTTGACGTGCAGCGGCAGTCCCGGCGGCCGACCCGGCACGATGAAGGACAAGACACGACCGTCAGGAGTTTTGATGACGGCGGCTTCGACCCGAATATGCAGCCGGTCGAACAAACCTTTCTTGGCGCGATCGAGGTTGGTGAAGGCCGCGGTGCCGACGATCCGTCGCGGCATCTTGTCGGTGACGCCGAGAATGATGCTGCCGCCGCCTTCGTTGGCGAGCGCGCAGCAATAGTCGGCCAGCTTGTCGAAGTCGTAGTCGGACTTGGCTTCCTTGAACTCCAGGTGCTCGCTCTCGCTCTGGAGCAGCATCGCCTGGCGCAATTCGGCTTCGGTGCGGACGATCATGCCGAACTCCCATTCGACGCCGGACGGCAGATGCCATGGCCTGCCGCGTGCGTTTTGGTGCTGGGAGTTGGAATGGGCATGGTCCTGATGGCTATGGGCGTGGCGCTGACGACTCGCTGTTGCGATAGGATAGTTGGAACTGCGCGATCCTGAAACGTCGCCGTTCCCGATTCTTGGTCTGGCTTTGATACTCGCGCCGCTTCAGATCTCAATTACAAGCTATCAGGTTCATCTCAGACGGATGGCGCCCAGCACTGCCGCCATGAAGTCCCGTCGCTCGTCGGCGAGGTGGGTCGATTTCAGCGGCACGGCCACCACAGCCTTGCCTTTGGCGCGCCGCACGGGGAGTGCCGCGAGATTGCGGTTCAGGATCAGGTGACAGACGTGTGGCTCATCCGGCGGAAAGCAGGCGAACGAGACGGAGATGTTGAAGTAGGTTTCGAAGTTGGCGAGCGTGCGATGCTCGTCGGCGTCGATGATAATGGCGTCGTCGTAGATGCGCTTGGCCTTCACGTCGACGGCGATGGTGCCGATGGTCGGGATGCCGACCAGGAAATCCGGGCGCTTGATAGTGCCGTGCAGGTTTTCGGGAAATGTCATCGGCGATTGCTCGACATAGATGTGCGGCAGTCGGCATCGGTCCAACCAGGCGCGGAAGCGATCCTCGGCGGCCTGTCCCTGAGCGCGTCGTTCAATGCGCGTGAGTATCATTTCGGTGCGGGCTTTGGCCGCTGGCTCGCTTGTGCTGGCTTCGGCGTCGTTGCTGACAGCTGGCCTTTCCGGCGCTTGCCGACCTCGGTTTGCGCCTCGGCCCACTGGAACAGATCGCCTTGCTGGCGAACAGCCTGACGCTTCTGCCAGTCCTTACTCTTGGCCTCGCGATCAAGCCAAGCTGTCACAAACGTCACCGGACCGCCGTCGTTGACGAGTTCCAGCGGCGACAGAAAGTGTGAGCGGTAGCCGGTCTCGGTGATCGGCAGCGGCGACTTCTTCGGCCCGACGCTTTCGACTTCGACGTGATCCTGCCCCTGGCCCAGATAGTCGCGGGAGTGGGTGATCTTAATACGCACGGTCCTCTGCGTCACCGGATCGTGCCAATCGATTTCGTAGCGCGCCTTGTTCGGCGACGCGCCGCCGATGCGATCGCGTGGTCCGGACTTCGACTGCCTGAGTGGTCGTGCCTGTTCTGCGGCGACCTTCTCGCGTGCCTCGGTCACCGACTTGGCACGGACGGTGATTTCCTGCGCGCCGTCGGCGCTAGTGGCCATGAACACGTCGGGCCCCGCGCCCCAGTAGCTGCCGCTGGTATCGTAGCCGTCGCGGTTGACGCGCACGCGCTGAATGTCGAGCTTCACTCGCTGCTTGTCGGACTGGTCAGAGGGCTTGCGCGTCATTGCGGCCCCTTTGGAGCGGCGCGATCGGCGGTGTCTCCGGTCTCCGGACGTGAAGGTTGCTCTGTCGGGTCTGCGTCCGGCGCCGGCTTCGGTTGCAGGCCGATCAGATAATCGACGGTGCGCGTGGCGAACGACGCGGCCGAAAAGATCGCCTTGGTATCGCTCTTCAATGCCGCGACCCAGCTGGCAATGTACTGGGCGTGGTCGATACGCGGCGTGTTGGTGATTTCCAGTTCCGCGCACAGGAAAGCTGCCGAAAGTTCGGCGATCAGCTCGTTGAAAGCGTATGTGTGGCCCCCGAACCTCTGGCCGTGCTCGAAATTCAGTCTGTGTCCCGCGTGACTCCAGTGACCCAATTCATGAAGCCTGGTGCTTTCGTAACTTTCGGTCGGCGATGACGTGGCCGTGCCGGTGAACAGATTGCGCGGCGGCATTTGGATGAAGTCGCCCTCACCCTTGCTGTCGCGGTGCCGGTAGAAGGCGCGCTGGCCGCCTTCGCGGAATTCGGCTTTGGTGGCGGCGATGAAGGCGTCGACGTGTTCGAGGCGTGTCGTCAGATCCGGCCGCTGTTCGACGGGCTCGACGGCGTAACCATCCACCTGCTGCACATTGAAAACCCACGCGGCTTTGGCAAACAGCCGCTTGCCGTCGTTGGTGTCATCGTCCTTCTGTGCCCCGCTGACATCCGGCTTGTTGCCGTCAGCTGATTTCGGAACCCACTCGCCGTATTTGACGATCAGAGATCCCTTCTCGCCTTTGCGGACCTGCGCGCCGAGTTCCTGCCACTGCTTGAAGGTCGC
>JANYHP010000031.1 GCA_025359005.1 Hyphomicrobiaceae bacterium
ATCGAAGCCGACAGCCCGTCCGCAGCCCTCAATTGAGGCAATTGGTCCCGTGGCAGATGTGTGTCGCCGGGCCATGTTCACCAGGTGTTCAAGCGGGATGGGCTTAATGCTCGCCCCAAGGCGTGCTAAGCTCCGCCAACCGTCTTAACTGCCGCAAGGAACTCCCGATGTCACTTTCTGCCCTTTCGCGCCGCAGCCTATTGAGTGTGGCCGCTGGTTCCCTGGCAGCCAGCGTGCCGACGACGTTTGCCTTCGCTCAGCGCAAGGCCGACATGCCTGTCTCTGTTGAGGAACTGATGAAGCCGGATGCGCTGGGCGATCTGGTG
This sequence comes from Hyphomicrobiaceae bacterium, assembly GCA_025359005.1. Lineage (GTDB taxonomy): Bacteria > Pseudomonadota > Alphaproteobacteria > Rhizobiales > Hyphomicrobiaceae > JABFRJ01. The sequence goes on from JANYHP010000031.1 coordinate 327, forward strand.
CTCGGCAAAGCGGATGCGCCGTGCACGATCATCGAATACGCGTCGATGACGTGCGGCCACTGCGCCCACTTCCACAACACAGTCTTCCCGACGCTGAAAACGAAATACATCGAGACCGGCAAGCTGCGCTTCGTGATGCGCGAATTCCCGCTCGATACGCTGGCGGCCGCGGCCTCCATGCTGGCCCGCTGCGCCGGCGGCGACAAGACCATCCCGCTCATCGAGGTATTGTTCGCCAAGCAGGAGGATTGGGCCTTCGTGCGAACCAATGCCGTGCCTGAACTGTTCAAGATCGCCAAGCAGGCCGGCTTCACGCAGGAGAGCTTCGACAAGTGCCTGACCGATCAGGCGCTGCTCGACAAAATCAGCCAGGGCCGCGAGCGGGCGAGCAAGCAGTTCGGCGTCGACGCCACGCCCACCTTCTTCATCAACGGCAAGAAGCTGCAGGACGGCCCGTCGATCGAAGCCTTCGACAAGGCCATTGCCGAAGCCGTCAAGAGTTGAGACCTGCAAATCCTGAGGTGAACCGCATGCGGTCTGTCCGTTCCCTGCTCGTCGTCGCCGGCTTGAGCGCGCTGATCAGCGGGTGCTCGGGCGAGAACACGGGGCTGAGCGAGGCCCTCGTTGGCACTAACGGAGCGCAGACACCCGATCGCGTCGGCTTCAATCCGTATAATCAGGTCTCCGAAACGGCACAGTCGGCGCGCGAGGTGATTGCCAAGCCGACGGTTTCCGAGGTGATGGAGCCGGGGCCGCTGCCGGAAATGAGTTGGGGCCGCGCGGACGCGCCGGTGACGCTTGTGCAGTACATGTCGATGACGTGTCCCCATTGCCGAAAATTCCACGCCGACGTCTACCCCGAGTTGAAGCGGTCGCTGATCGATACCGGCAAGGTGCGCTACATCCTGCGCGAATTCCCCATCGGCAAGTCGTCTGGCACGGCGACCGTCGCCATGCGGTGCGCACCTGCCGACAAATATCTGGCGCTCTACGGCAAGTTCATGGAGCAGCAGGGCAGCTGGGTCAGCCAGGAAGTCCGCACCGAGCAAATCCTCAAGGTTGCCGCGCAGGTGGGGATAACGGGCGAGCAGTTCGACGCCTGCCTCAAGAATCAGGACATGATCGGCAAGTTGGCGCAGATCAAGGATCGCGGTCGCAAGCTCGGCGTCATCGGCACGCCAAACTTCTTCGTCAACGCGCGCCTCGTGAAGGGTACGCTGTCGCTTGAGGATATCCGTACGGCGGTGGCTGCCGCTGAGGCCACGCCAGCGGTCGCCGGGAGCACGCAGGCGAAGGTGAATTGACCCACGCGGCGCAGCCCGCGCGACGACCGGACCAAGCCAGGAATGCAGATCACCAAGCTGAGATTGCTGGGCTTCAAGTCGTTCGTCGAGCCGACCGAACTGGTCATCGAAAGCGGGCTGACGGGCGTGGTCGGCCCTAACGGCTGCGGTAAGTCGAACCTGCTCGAAGCGTTGCGCTGGGTGATGGGGGAGACCTCCTACAAGTCCATGCGCGCCGCCTCAATGGACGATGTGATCTTCGCCGGTACCACGACCCGGCCCGGCCGCAATATCGCCGAAGTCACCATGTTCGTCGACAACTCGGCCCGCCTCGCGCCCGCCGAGTTCAACGACCACGACGTCCTCGAGATTACCCGCCGCATCGAGCGCGACATGGGCTCGGCCTATCGCGTCAATTCCCGCGACGTGCGTGCCCGCGATATCAAGATCCTGTTCGAAGACGCCGCCACCGGCGCCCGCTCGCCGGCGCTGGTGCGCCAGGGCCAGATTGCCGAAATCGTCAATTCAAAACCCGAACATCGGCGCCGTATTCTCGAAGATGCCGCCGGCGTCGCGGGGCTGCATTCCCGCCGCCACGATGCTGAATTGCGCCTGAAAGCAGCAGAAGCCAACCTCGCGCGTGTCTCCGATGTGCTGGGGCAGCTCACCTCGCAGGTCGAAGCCCTCAAGCGTCAGGCCCGGCAGGCGCGCCGCTACAAGGAACTATCCGCCGAGATCCGCAAGGCGGAAGCGCTGCTGCATCATCTCGCCTGGGTCGAGGCGAAGGCCGACGTCGACCGCGAGGAGTCGGGGCTTCGCACGGCACTTGAGGCTGTCGCCGCGGCAACGCAGACCGAGAGCGCGCTTGTGCGCGACGAGTTGGCCGCCGCCGAAGTGCTGCCATCTCTGCGCGAAACGGAAGCCGGAAAAGCCGCGGCA
>JANYHP010000061.1 GCA_025359005.1 Hyphomicrobiaceae bacterium
GAAGGATTATCGCGACGGCGGCAAACAGAAGCGCATGACGCTCGCAGCCCACGAGTTCATCCGCCGCTTTCTCCTGCACGTGCTGCCCGACGGCTTCCAGCGCATCCGCCACTATGGGTTCTTGGCCAACGGCCATCGCAAGGCGAAGCTCGCCGTGATCCGACGATTGCTCGTCATGCCGGAAGCGAGCGGCGCGAACGTCACCCGACCAGAACCAGCAGCAACGGACACACCCGAACCAGCGGCCGCGGCATCCGACACCACGCCGTCGTGCCCATGCTGCGGTGGCCCCATGCGTATCATCGAGGTCCTGGCCGATCCGCGACGGCGCAGGCTGAGGTTCGACAGCTCATGACGACGCAGCCGCGACCGTCAGACATGTGCGTCGCCTCTACGCGGCAACGGCAGCGTGCGGCCGGTCATCGGCGACACCAACTCGGACCCGCAGTTACGGCTGTCGGCAAGCCCGCACCGAGGCTGAAACGTTGCCGCTCGCGAACATCCGCGGGTCTTACGATGCTTCAAATCCGCGCGACGCCATCAGGGCCGGCGTATCGATCGCCATAACTGCGAGTCCGGTGCATCGCGGTTCAGTTCAATCAGGTTTCTGCGAGGCCGCCGACGTTGCAAGCCGCCCCTGCGTCGATGGCGGCCTCGCAGAAACCTTCAGATTCACTTATGGTTGAGAGTGTCCTTAAGCGAGTGCAGTGGTCGTGTGTAGGTCGTGATAGCCAGCACCCAACGTGGATGCCGACTGCTGATATCGAGACGCAATACGTAAGGACCATGCATGGCAAGGATTTTAGTCATAGGCGCGAGTCAAGGCATCGGCCTTGCCGTCTGCGGTGCTGCCGCACGCAATGGACACAGCGTGCGCGCTATGTCCCGTCGCGGCACCGCCTCGGCCGACAATCCAGCGCTTGTTGAGCCGTTTTCTGGCGATGCACTCAGGCCAGACGATGTGCACCGTGCATTACATGGGACCGATGTTGTGGTCCAGGCGTTGGGCGTTCCACCATCACTTGATCTCATCCTGCGGCCGGTAACGCTATTCTCCTCTGCGACCCATGTTTTGCTACCCGCAATGAAGACAGCGGGTGTTCGGAAGCTCGTATGTGTGACGGGTTTCGGCGCTGGCGACAGCAAGGCAGCGATTAACATCTTTCAGCGTTTGCCGTTCAAAGTGCTCCTGCAAAACGCCTATAGTGACAAGTCCATTCAAGAAGAATTGATCGTTGCAAGTAATCTCGATTGGCTTATCGTTCGACCGGGCGTGCTCACGAGCTTCGCAGCAAGCGGCATTTACCAGGTGCTGACTGCGCCGAATACCTGGCGCAACGGCATCATCGCACGGGCCGATGTCGCTGATTTCATTGTTAAGCGGATCAGCGCCGACCAATTCAATCGCGAAAAGCCAGTGCTGATTCGCTATCCCGTGTGATCTCTCGCGCATCTCGCGCTCATGCCTGCTACTCTCCTAGATCAAGAGTACGAATCCGTGCCATCGCCTTGTCAAATCGTCTGGTTCAAGCGCGACCTGCGTGTGCAGGATCACCGACCGTTGGTAGAGGCAGCGAGGCGGGGGCCGGTGCTGCCCCTCTACATCGTTGAGCCAGAGCTTTGGCGGCAGCCCGACGCCGCGGCGCGGCATTGGAAGTTCGTCTCGGAATGCTTGCAAGACCTTGACCAATCACTGGGTAAACTTGGGCAGCCGCTGGTTGTGCGTGTGGGCGAGGTTGTCGATTTGCTGGATGAGATCAACCGCAGCCAAGTGATCAATGCGCTTTGGTCTCACGAGGAGACTGGAAACGCATGGACGTTTGCGCGTGACAAAGCGGTTGGGGTTTGGGCGCGTGAGCGTGGCATCGATTGGCACGAAATCCCTCAGCATGGCGTGCAGCGCCGGCTTGGCAGCCGTAACGGCTGGGCCATGGCGTGGGACCGGCAGATGGCCGAGGCGATCGTTGATCCACCGCTGGCGCTGCCGCCGATAGCCGGGGTGGCGACACAGGTTTTGCCAAGCGCACGCGATCTTGGTCTGAGCGACGACGGCTGCGTCAATCGCCAGTCCGGCGGCCGTCACGCCGGGATTGATTTGCTCGACAGTTTCCTTGCGGGCCGCGGCCAGAATTACCGGCGGGAGATGTCGAACCCATTATCCGGCGCGACAGGGTGTTCGCGGTTGTCGCCGCACCTTGCCTGGGGCACCGTCAGCATGCGCGAGACGGCACAGGCAACATGGTCCCGGCTGCGTGATCTCAAGGGCATCGACACGCCGGACGCTAAGGCGATGCGCGCGTCTCTGGTCTCGTTCTCCGGGCGGCTCCATTGGCATTGCCATTTCATGCAGAAGCTGGAAAACGCGCCCTCCATCGAATTTCGCGAACTGCATCCGGCTCTGCGCGGGTTGCGACCGGCAGTGGCTGATCCGGCGCTCTTGCAGGCATGGGCATCCGGGCAAACCGGTTTTCCATTTCTCGATGCCTGCATGCGGAGCCTTGCCGCAACCGGCTGGTTGAACTTCCGCATGCGCGCCATGGTGATGTCGTATGCGAGCTATAACCTCTGGCTGCCCTGGCGCGAAACTGGGCTGCATCTGGCACGGCAATTCACCGACTACGAGCCGGGCATCCACTGGCCGCAGACGCAGATGCAATCGGGCACCACCGGCATTAATACCATTCGCATCTATTCCGTGGTCAAGCAGGGACACGACCAGGACCCGACGGGCGCGTTCGTGCGGCGATGGGTGCCGGAGTTGGCCCATGTGCCTGACCGATGTCTGCAGGAGCCTTGGACCTGGGACGGCGCGCGGCGCACCGTTGGCCGGTCATATCCAGAGCCTATTGTTGATCTGAAAGCATCGACCGCCGCAGCCAAGGATAAGATCTACGGCGCGCGCCGTGGCGATGCGTTTCATGCTGCAGCGGATGTGATCCAAGACAAGCACGGCAGCCGAAAGAGTCAGATCCCGATGACCGGGCAGCGCAAAAAATCGGCGACAATCAAGCGTGCCAGATTGGCCAAAGCCAACACCGACCAATTGGATTTCGACCTGTGATCGAGACGCCCGCTAAACGCTTTACCAAGGCGACACTGCCTAGCAAGATCTGCGCGACATGCAGACGGCCTTTCGCGTGGCGCAAGAAGTGGGCGCGGGGCTGGGAAGAGATCAAGTACTGTTCGGATCGTTGTCGGGATCAGAAAACCGTGAAGCCCGCTCGCAAATAGCAACTGGCCGCTTTCTCCACCGCAATAGTCATAGCAATTTCCTGCGGCGCGTTGCGCGTGCAGCGAGCCAACCAATGACAGAAACGATGATGGGGATCGCTATCAGGGAAATGAGCGCGACGGCGCCGAGGCTGGTCGCGAGTGTGTTCATACCAACACAACGCGTGCGTGGCAAAAACGGCTTCCGCAGCATAGTCGTAGGTATGGAAAGCAGAGCAGCAGTCAAGGCCTTTCAGAACTGAGGCCGCTCTGTCTCGGATGCGGGCCTTCTCAGCGTTGTCGAACTTGTCATACGTCCGCACTATCTGCGCCATGCGCGGATTGCCCTTGTTGATCGCCGCATGCGGCGCGATGAAGTCCCAATAGAGGGCATTGAAGGGGCAGGCTTGGGGGCCTGTTCGCTGCTTCACGTCATAGGCACAGCTGGTGCAGTAGTTGGACATGCGGTTGATGTACGCGCCACTCGCCGCATAGGGCTTGGACGCCAGCAACCCACCGCAGTTCGTCGAAAAGGTGCGCGACATCGTCGGCCTCTATATGAGCCCGCCGCAGAACGCAGTTGTCGTGTGTGTCGACGAAAAGAGCCAGATACAGGCGCTTGATCGCACACAGCCGATGCTGCCGATGCGCCCCGGA
>JANYHP010000083.1 GCA_025359005.1 Hyphomicrobiaceae bacterium
TCGACCTGGATGCGCGTATTCATCTCGAGGAAATAGAAGTTGCCGGCACAATCCAGTAGGAACTCTACTGTCCCGGCGCCGCTGTACTGAATGGCCTTTGCCGCCGCCAAGGCTGCCGCCCCCATGCGCGCCCGCAACTCCGCAACCATCACCGGCGACGGCGCTTCCTCGATCACTTTTTGATGTCGTCGCTGGATCGAGCAGTCGCGCTCGCCCAGATGGATGATCGTCCCGTGGCTGTCGCCAAACACTTGGAACTCGATGTGCCGCGCATCGACGATGGCCTTCTCCAGGATCAATTCATCCGATCCAAATGCGGCCAGCGCCTCCCGCCGCGCCGCTGTCAGCGCACCAGCAAGCTCCGTCTCCGCCGACACCAGACGCATGCCGCGTCCGCCACCGCCTGCCGCCGCCTTCACCATCAGCGGAAATCCTATTTTCCGCGCCTCACTCGCGAAACGCGCGTCGGACTGCTCCGCGCCTTGATACCCCGGCACACATGGCACGCCCGCCTCGATCATCAAGCGCTTGGCCGCAGCCTTGTTGCCCATCGCAGCGATGGCCTTCGCCGACGGTCCGATGAACACAAGTCCGGCCGCCGCGCACGCCGCCGCAAACTCTGCATTCTCTGACAGAAAGCCATAGCCGGGATGCACCGCATCCGCACCCGCGCGCTTGGCCGCCGCAATCAGTTTCGCCTGATCCAGATAGCTTTCCGCGGCCGTCAGCCCACCCAGCGGCACCGCCTCATCGGCCATCCGCACGTGTAGCGCGTGGGCGTCCGGGTCGCCGAACACCGCCACCGTGCGATAGCCCATCGCCCGCGCCGTGCGCCCGATCCGGCACGCGATCTCGCCCCGGTTGGCGATCAGCACCTTTGTGTAGGCCATCACGTGCTATCCATCACTTGGCATCCAACTTCTGCACCCACGCCGGCTTCCGCTTCTCGACGAACGCTGCAGTTCCCTCGCGCCCCTCCGGCCCGCGCACCGCCGTTGCAAAACTCTCCGCGGCCCGGTCGAGCAATTCCGTCATCGGCAGCGCCGTCGCCGCGCGCAGCATCAAGCGTTTGGTCTCCGCCACCGCATCCGGCGCACACTTCAATATCTGATTGATCGCCGCGTCCACCAACGCCTCCAGCGCAGCCGTATCCGGCGCCACCTCATGCACGAAGCCAACCGCCCGCGCGCCGTGGCCGTCCAACTTCGCGCCCGACACTGCGAACCGCCGTGCAGCCGTCAACCCGATACGCCGCACCACGAACGGCGAGATCGCCGCCGGCACCACCCCCAGCATCACCTCAGTCATCGCAAATTGTGCGCTTTCCAGTGCCAACGTCATGTCCGCCACCGACGCAAATCCAATCCCGCCGCCCATCGCCGCGCCCTCGACCACCGCGATCACCGCCTGTCGCGCCTCGTCGATCGTCAGCAGCATCGCGCCATAGCGGCGATTGCTGGCCTTGACATCATCCTCCGCGCCCGCCGCCAGCGGCGCGCCTGCAACCTGCATATTTTTGATATCGCCGCCCGCGCAAAATGTGCCACCCGCGCCGCGGATCACGACGACGCGCACGCCTCGGTCATCGCGGATCGCGTCGAACGTCGCCTGGATCTCCCGCACCATCTCAGCTGACAACGCGTTGCGCGTCTCAGGCCGGTTCAGCCACAGCCGCAGCACCGGGCCTTGCCGGTCGAGACGGATGTGCGTCGTCGTCGGGAGCGTGGCGGTCATTCAATGCGCCTTCTTTGCCGCGCCCGGCTTATTTGCGGTGCCCGGCGCCGTTCCCATCAGCTTGGCGATGATCGTCAGCATGATCTCGTCGGCGCCACCGCCGATCGAGCCGAGCCGGGTGTCGCGATAGGCCCGCGAAACGCGCGTTTCATTCATGAAGCCCATGCCGCCCCAGTATTGCAGGCAGCTATCGGTCACCTCGCGCCCGAGCCGTCCCGACTTCAACTTGATCATCGATGCGAGCTTGGTCACGTCCTTGCCACTGATGTATTCGCCACACGCCCGATAGACCGCCGAGCGCAGCAACTCCACCTCCGTCGCAAGTTCCGCCAGCTTGAAGTGCACCACCTGATTGTCCAGGATCGGCTTGCCGAATGCCATCCGCGTGCGCGTGTATTCGATCGTCTCTTCGATGATCCGTTCGAGACCGATCAGTCCACGCGCGCCGGCCCACAGTCGTTCCTCCTGGAACTGCAGCATCTGATAGGTGAACCCTTTGCCCTCCTCGCCGATGAGATAGCGCTGCGGCACGCGCACATCGTCGAGGGTGATCTGCGCTGTGTCCGACGAGTGCATGCCCATCTTGTCGAGCCGCTTCGAGACCCCCACGCCCTTGGTCTTCATGGGCACGCAGATCAGCGACTTGTTGCGATGCGGCTCTGCGTCCGAGGTGTTGGCGAGCAGACACATCCAATCGGCCTGCGTCCCGTTGGTGGTCCACATTTTCCCGCCGTTGATGACGTAGTCGCCGCCGTCCTTCTTTGCCGTCGTCTTGACGCTTGCCACGTCGGAGCCCGCGCCCACTTCCGAAACACCCAGGCACGCCACGAAGTCGCCGCTGATCGATGGCGCCAGGAATTCCCTGCACACCACGTCCGAGCCGAACCGCGCCAGCGCCGGCGTCGCCATGTCCGTCTGCACGCCGATCGCCATCGGCACGCCGCCGCAGTTGATGTTGCCGAGCTCTTCCGCCATCACCACCGAGTAGGAATAGTCGAGCCCCGCGCCGCCCCATTTTTCCGGCTTGCAGAGGCCGAGAAATCCGAGATCACCCATCTTCTTGAACAGCACGTGCGCCGGAAAGATCCCCTCCTTCTCCCATCCATCGACATGCGGATTGATTTCCGCCGCAATGAATTTGCGCAAACTCATGCGCAGCTGTTCGTGCTCAGGTGTGAAGTTCATTGTCCTGCTCCCAGATATCGTCTGTCAAAACCGCCCCACCCCAAACGTCGTCGCGCGGAGCGGGCGGATGTCTGCTTCCCGGCAAATGCTCAGACACATCGCCAGCACTGTCCGCGAATCCCGCGGATCGATGATGCCGTCGTCCCACAGCCGCGCCGTCGCAAACAGCGCCGCACTCTCGCCGTCCATGCGCTTGACGATGCCAGCCTCCATCGCGTCGAGGCGCGCGCGGTCGACCGGCTTGCCCTCGCGCTTGGCTTTTTCTTCCGTCACGATGCTCATCACTTTCGCCGCCTGCTCGCCGCCCATGACAGCAACCCGGTTGTTGGGCCACGCAAAGATGAAGCGCGGATCAAACGACCGCCCGCACATGCCGTAGTTTCCCGCGCCGAAACTCGCGCCGATATGCAGCGTGATCTGCGGCACCGTTGCATTTGCCACCGCCTGGATCATCTTCGAGCCGTGCTTGATGATGCCGGCCTGCTCCGCTTCGCGCCCCACCATGTAGCCCGTCGTGTTCTGCAGATAGAGGATCGGCATGTTGGCTTGGCAGCACAACTGGATGAACTGCGCAGCCTTCGTCGCCCCGTCCGCGTCGATGGGTCCGTTGTTGCCGATGATGCCGAGCGGATGGCCCTCGATCGCCGCGTGCCCGCACACCGTGTGCACGCCATAAAGTGCTTTGAAATCGAGAAAATCGCTGTCGTCCACCAGCCGCGCGATCACCTCGTGCACGTCGTAGGGTTTCCGATAATCGGACGGCACAACACCTGCGAGCTCTTCCGCCGGATAGCGCGGCTCCGTCCACGTCACCGTCTGCCGCATTGGCAATTGCGCGTTCCAGGGCAGGCGTCCAAGAACCTCACGCGCGAGTCTGATCCCATCCGCGTCATCTTCCGCCAGATATTCGCCGAGCCCCGACTTTGTCGCATGCATCTCGGCGCCGCCCAGATCCTCATCCGTCGCGATCTCTCCCGTTGCAGCCTTGAGCAACGGCGGCCCTGCCAGAAAAACCTTCGCCTTGCCCCGCACGAGGATCACATAATCCGACAGACCCGGCAGATAGGCACCGCCTGCTGTCGAAGATCCATGCACCACCGTCACTTGCGGAATACCCGCAGCACTCATGCGCGCTTGATTGGCAAACCCGCGACCGCCTTCCACAAAAATCTCCGCCTGATAGAGCAGGTTCGCCCCGCCACTCTCGACGAGGCGCAGCATCGGCAGCTTGTTTTCCCGGGCGATCTCCTGCGCGCGCAGGTTCTTCTTCAACCCCATCGGCGCCGTCGTGCCGCCCTTGATCGCACTGTCCGAAGCCGTCACCATGCAGCGCACGCCCGACACCGTGCCGATGCCGCAGATGCCGCCGCCTCCCTGCACGCCCTCGGCCCCATCGTCGTCATGCATCTGGAGGCCGGCCAGCGTGGAAATTTCCAGCCACGGGGCGCCCCGGTCCAGCAGCAACGAGACCCGTTCCCGCGGCAGCAGTTGCCCGCGTTTTTCGAACAATGCAGCCTTGCCATCCGATTGCGCGCGCACCTTCGCTTCGATGTCGCGCACCCCGGCAATCAGCGCCAGCATGTCCTCGCGGTTGCGCCGAAACGCCTCGCTCTTGGTATCGATGCGGCTTTGGAGTGCTGGCATTGCTTATCCGATATGCCGATCTCAGGCGCCGAGAACCTTCGGCTTCTGCGCGAGATGAAATCCGTTATATTCAGGCGCTGGATGCGTATTTGGCGGTTGCGGCCGGCTGATTTTGGCGTTCGGCGCCGCGCCGTCGACGCGCAGTGTCGCGCCGGAAATATAGGCCGCGCCGTCCGACAACAGGAACACGATGGCCGCCGCCGTTTCACTCTCCGTCCCCATGCGCCCGAGCGGCGCAATATCCTTCAAGCTGCGGATGCGCGCGCCCATTTCCGGCGGATACTGGTCCATGCCCGATGACGCGATCCAGCCCGGCGCCACCGCGTTGACACGCACGTTTGAACCCGACCACTCCAGCGCCGCCGTCTCCGTGAAATTGACCATCCCCGCGCGCGCCGCCCCTGAATGCCCCATCGCCGGCATGCCGAGCCACATGTCAGCCACGATGTTTACGATCGACCCGCCGTGCGCCTTCATCCACTGCGTGTAGCACTCCCGCGCCATCACAAATCCGCCGGTCAGGTTGGTGCGCACCACCGTGTCCCAGCCCTTCTGCGATATCGATTCCAACGGCGCCGCGAACTGCCCGCCAGCGTTGTTGACGAGATGATCAATCCGCCCGAACCGCGTGATGATCTCACCGACGGTTGACGCAACCTGCGCTTCTTCGCGGATGTCGCATGCAAAGCCCGCAGCCTCGCCGCCCGCACGCGCAATTTCCGCAGCAACTTGGGCGAGCTTGTCATGCTTGCGCCCAACCAGCGCCACCCTGGCTCCAAGGCTCGCCAACTCGTGCGCCGTACATCGGCCGATACCGCTGCCGCCGCCGGTGACGATCGCCACGCGTCCGGCAAAGTGGCCAGCCCGAAAGACGGACTGGTATCCCGATTGCGTCGATTGCTCGTTCAATTGATCGGTCACGAATGCGCGTGCCTCGGCTTTATGAGTGTAGTCTCAAATTTGAGGTTGCCTCAGTTTGCTGATTGAAGCACACTCCGGCGCAGTGTCAATCGCCCGCGGCGAGGAATGTTGGCCGCATGGCAGCGCGCTCCGCAAAGTCTGTCCCTCCTGCGCCCGTCGGCCGCCGCGGCGAGCGCGAAGCCGGCATCGTCGAGGTTGCTGCAAGGCTCTATGCTGCGCGTGGCTATGAGCGCGTCTCCATGGCCGACGTGGCGTTGGCCGCGGGCTTGTCGGAAGGCACGCTTTACAATTATTTTCGCGATAAATCTGACTTGGTACTGAACGTGGCTCTCGCGTCGCTTGACCGTAATATCGCCGAGGCTGAGCGCATCGCCGCGACTGCCTCATCGCTGGAGCGCGGCCTGGAAGACCTCATTGCCCATCAACTGCGCAGCATGCTGGCCGCCCCGGAGATCTACCGGATCTGGTTGCGCGAAGTTAAAGGCGCAGAAGGGTATCGCGGCAGCAGCGCGCGGGCGGCGCTGCGGCGTTTTTCTGGCCAGTTCAGCGCCTTTCTCGATCGTTGGCATCCCGCCCAAGGTCGCCCAGAATCCATCGACCGCAGTGTCATGCGCGACATGCTTTACGGCGGCATCGAGCAAATCGGTTGGACCGTGGCCGTGCAGGGCTCCAAGCGCCGCTTTGATGTCGAGGCCACCGCGCGTAAGCTCGCCCACGCCTACCTCGCCGCCTTCGGCGTCGTCTCGAAGACCAAGGGCCGAACGGTCGCGAAGTCCCGATCCCTACCACCACGCAAACCCGCGCCGCGCGCGATCAGCTGAGGAGTTTCTGTCATGGCAGATGCCTATATCTACGATGCCGTCCGCACCCCGCGCGGGCGCGGCAAGTCCGACGGTTCCCTTCACGAAGTCACCGCCCTCAAGCTTGCCAGCGGCGTTCTCGAAGCGGTACGCGACCGCAACGGTCTCGACACGTCGCTCGTCGATGACGTCGTGCTCGGCATCGTCTCCCCCACGCGCGAGCAGGGTTCTGATCTTGCCCGCATCGCTGTTTTGGCTGCCGACTACGCCGAAACCGTTGCCGGCGTGCAGGTCAATCGCTTCTGCGCGTCGGGTCTCGAAGCCGTCAACATGGCGGCCGCGCAGGTCATGTCCGGCCAGTCGAAGATGGCCATCGGTGGCGGTGTCGAAAGCATGAGCCGCGTGCCCATGGGCTCCGACGGCGGCGCCTGGGCCAGCGATCCCTCGGTCGCGTTCAAGTCCTATTTCACACCGCAGGGCATCGGCGCCGACACCATCGCCACCAAGTGGGGATTTTCGCGCGATGATGTCGACGCATTCGCCGTGGAAAGCCAGAAGCGCGCCGCCGCCGCTTGGAAAGACGGGCGTTTCAGGAAATCCGTCGTGCCCGTGCGCGATCAATTGGGCCAGACGATTCTCGATCACGACGAGCACATGCGGCCCGAAACGACGATGCAATCGCTCGCCGCTCTCAAAGCATCCTTCATCAAGCTCGGTGACGAGGCCGGCTTCGATGCCGTGATGATGCAGCGCTACCCGGAACTCGAGCGCATCAATCACGTCCACCACGCCGGCAATTCCTCCGGCATCGTCGACGGCGCCGCCGCGATCCTGATCGGCTCCAAGGAGGCAGGCGTGGCCGCCGGCCTCAAGCCGCGCGCCCGCATCCGCGCATTCGCGTCGATCGGTTCTGAACCGTCGATCATGCTGACGGGGCCCGAGAAGGTCACAAGCAAGCTCTTGAAGAACGCCGGTATGAAGCCGACCGACATCGACCTGTACGAGCTGAACGAGGCCTTTGCGTCGGTCGTGCTGCTCTACATGAAGCTGCTGCAAATCCCGCACGACAAGATCAACGTCAACGGCGGGGCCATCGCCATGGGCCATCCGTTGGGTGCCACTGGTGCCATGATCCTGGGCACAGTGCTTGATGAACTGGAACGCCGCAATCTGTCGACCGGTCTCGCGACGCTCTGCGTCGGCGCCGGCATGGGCACCGCCACCATCATCGAGCGGGTGTGAAGAAAGAAACCATGACCAACATCCACACCACCAAAGACGCCGACGGCATTGTCACCATCACGTGGGACATGCCCGGGCGCAGCATGAACGTCATCTCCCAGGCCTCCGACAGCGAGTTCAAGGCCGCATGCCTCGCCGCCATCGCTGACCCGGCCGTGAAAGGCGTGGTGATCACGTCGGCCAAGCCCGCCTTCATCGCCGGCGCCGATCTCTCCATGATGGAAGGCATCAGCGCCGGCGCAGGCCTCACCAAGGAGCAGCGCGCCAAATCCATCTTCGACTTCTTCAACAACAACGCGATTTTCACCCGCAAAGTCGAGAAATGCGGCAAACCCTTTGTCGCCGCCATTAACGGCACCGCTCTCGGCGGTGGGCTTGAGATTTGCCTTATGTGCCATTATCGCGTCGTCGCCGACGATCCGAAAATCCAGCTCGGCCAACCGGAAGTGAAAGTCGGCCTGCTCCCCGGCGGCGGCGGCACGCAGCGCCTGCCGCGCCTGATCGGCGTCTACGCAGCACTCCCGCTGCTGGTCGAAGGCAAATCGCTCGATCCGCAAAAAGCACTTAAGGCAGGCATCGTCCACAAGGTCGTGCCGGCCGCGGAACTCATCAAGGAAGCCAAGGCCTACATTCTCGGTGGCGGCAAAGCCGTGCAGCC
>JANYHP010000132.1 GCA_025359005.1 Hyphomicrobiaceae bacterium
TGCAGCCGATCGAGGTGCGGCCGGTATAGTTCTCGCCGAGCGATGAGGGCGGCGGCAGCAGCTCCTTCAGGAACTCCATCGGGATCACCGGGTGGCCCTTGTACATGACCGGATCGATGCGCGTCATGCCGACGTTCTGCAGCACTTCGAGGTGCTTGATGTAGGTGTCGGAGAAGGTCATCCAGAAGCGGATCTGCTTCAAGCCCCGGATGTTCTTCACAAGGCTCTCTTCCTCTTCGTGATAGATGAGGTAGCTCTTGCGCGGGCCGACTTCCGGGTAGTCGATCATGCAGGAGATCGTCAGCGGGTCGATTTCGATGAACTGGCCGTTCTTCCAGTATTTGCCGCGCTGCGTGACTTCGCGCAGGTTGATTTCCGGATTGAAATTGGTGGCGAAGGCCTTGCCGTGGCTGCCGTCGTTGCAGTCGACGATGTCGATGGTGTCGATGGTGTCGAACAGGAATTCCTGCGCGTAGGCGCAGTAGATGTTGGATTGGCCGGGATCGAAGCCGCAGCCGAGCACGGCCATAATGCCAGCGGCTTTGAAGCGGTCCTGATATTTCCACTGCCAGGAGTATTCGAACTTGGCGACGTCGCGCGGCTCGTAGTTGGCGGTATCCATGTAGTGCACGCCGGTTTCCAGGCACGCATCCATGATGGCGAGATCCTGGTAGGGCAGCGCCATGTTGATGACGAGGTGTGGCTTGACCCTCTTGATCAGCGCCACCGTCTCGGCGACGTTGTCAGCGTCGACCTGGGAAACGCCGATGGGCGTGGTGCACAGCTTGGCGACGCTTTCGCAGCTCACCAGCCGGCGCGAGGCGAGGTGCACATGCTTGAATACGTCGCGGTTCATTGCGCACTTCTGCGCGGTGACCGAGCCGGCGGCTCCCGCTCCGATGATGAGGACGCTGTCCATGCCCTGCTCCCAAATCTTGTGGTGTAAGAGGCGCTAGCCAAACCGCGCCGCATGCGCGGGGGATAGTCGTCCCCGGCGGTCTTTTCAACCGTGAATGCGCCGCAGACTGCGTCCGCCCCCTGTCATCGGCGTGTCACGCAAGGCGGCGCGGATCACAACTGCCCGATAACCCGCCCAGGCCACGCTGCCGCCACATCTGGCTCCAACTGCCGCCGCATTGGTCGGCTCTTTGATGGGATAAGAGGGGCAGGCAACAGATCGTTAACCAACCTCGGCTTAACTCGGGGTTGGACGTGTGGCGGGCTCCGGCCCGTGCGCGAGACTGTTTGCTGTCACCCCGTCGGGTGCCGCGTCACGCGAAGTTCCAGGTGGTGTTGCATGCAAAAACCGTCACGACTATCTGTCATCGCCGTTATGGCTGCCGCAAGTGCCGCGTGCCAGCCCGCCGCCGCCGACCTGCCGGCGATCAAGGCCGGCGACGCCAACGCGGTTCCCGCCTGTGCGACGCCCGGCCGTTTGCAGGCATTTCTCGCCAGCCGCAATCCGTCACTGGATGCCCGCTTCCAGACCATCGCTGTCGACTACATGCGCGAGGGCGAGGCGCTCGGCATGCGGTGGGACTACGCGTTTTTCCAGATGATCGAGGAAACGGGGCAGTTGACTTTTCGCAACGGCAGCCGCGCCGGTGACGTGAAGCCAGCTCAGAACAATTTTGCCGGCCTCGGAGCCACCGGCGGTGTGCCGGGCGAGAGCTTCCCAGATGTGGCGACAGGCGTGCGCGCCCATCTCCAACATGTGCTGCTGTACGCGGGAGAAAGGCTCGAGAACCCCGTAGCCGAACGCACCCGCAAAGTTCAGGAATGGGGCGTGTTGACTGAGTGGCAGAAGGGCATCAAGCACTCAATTACGTATGCTGACCTCGCCGCCAAGTGGGCGCCGAAATCGAAGGCCTATGCCGATAGCCTCGAACGGATTGCCGATAAATTTGCCGCCGAACCGTGCAAAGCCGCCGATCCGCATCCGGAGTTTGTGGCGTTGGGGCGCGGCACGGCTGTCGCAACTGCCGCACCTGCGACTCCCGCAGCCGCCGCGCCCGAGCCTGCTCATGTCGCCGAGAAACCGGCGAGAGTGTCCGGGGTCGATCTTGCCCGCCGCGCCGCCAGCGATGGCGATGGCACGCGCTCGGGACTGGGGGCCGGCCTCGGCGCCGGACCCGCCGTGAAAATCCTGAACGCGCCGCCGCCTGACGCCGCTCCGGCCTTCGACCAGCCGGCCACAGCAGCATCGCCCGCGCCAAACCGCTCCACCGCTGCGGGTGCCGCCCTCGCTGCGCCGGTGCCGAAGTGCCGCGTCTATACCGCCAGCTACGGCGGCAGCCGCGCTGTGATCGTTAAATCCATGATCGATGCGGTCGCCAGTTACACCGTACTCGATGTCAACGAGGGGCAGGAAGTGCGCGAGTCGGATGCCTTCATTGCCGCCTATGCCAAGGGTGGCGCGGTGGCCGGGACTTTTGCCGACCAGAACAAGGCGCTCGAAAAAGCCTTCGAGATGTGCCCAGAGGGCTGAGCGGATCGATCCGCCCGTCGCCGGTTGTTTTTTGCCGTGGAGTTGCTTGATGACGCGTTGGGTGCCCGCCGTATCGATCGCCGCTATTGCCTTAGCACTGGTGTCGGTGACGTCTGCGGAGGCAGCGCGTCGTCGCTCGGCACCTGTCAACCGCGGCCCCGAGACGCCCGAGATCCGCCTGAGTGACGCGAACACCGTGCCGCGCTGCGTGACGCCGGATCGGCTGATGACCTTCGTTGCCAGCCAGAACAGCACGCTCGAGCCCAAGTTCCAGACGCTCGCCGCCGACTACAAGCGCCACGGTGAAGCTCTGCGCATCCGCTGGGATTTTGCCTTCTACCAGATGCTGCTGGAAACCAATTACCTCAAGTTCCGCCGTGGCGATGGCAGTTCCGGCGACGTCAAGCCGCGCCAGAATAACTTCGCCGGCATTGGCGCCACCGGCAACGGCGTGCCCGGCGACAGTTTCCCCGATGTTTCAACGGGTGTACTCGGGCAAATGCAGCATCTCGTCGCCTATTCCGGGGAACGTGTCGCCGATCCCGTAGCGCCCCGCACCCGCGAAGCCCAGGACGGCATTGTCAGCCAATCGCTGCGTCTCGGTCGCGCTGTTCGCTTCGGCGATTTGACGCGCCGCTGGGCGGCCGACAGCCACTATGCCCGCTCCATCGTCTCCGTCGCCGATCGCTTCAACGCGGTGCACTGTAGGGGAAACGAGCCTGTGGAAACGCCGGTCGCCGACGCCGAACCGCTGAAGCCAACGCGGGGCAAAGAGCTTGCCCGCAAGGCCGTCGACGAGCAGCCGCCTCTGCCTCGCGCGGCTCTTGGTGCCGCCCAGGCCGCCGCCCCCCGAGCAGCTATCCCCGAAAACGCCAACTGTCAGGTCATGTCCGCGAGTTACGGCGGCGCCGTCACCTTGCTGATCCGCGCCGAAACGCCGAAGGGCGTCACGCTTACCGCCCTCGACGTGGAAGGCGGCCAGGAGCAAGCGCAGGCGCAGACGTATATCGCCAGCCACGCGCCGGGCGGCAAGGTCACCGGCCGGTTTAAGTCCCGCGCCGTGGCGGTTTCCCACGCGTACACACTGTGTGATAGTGGCCGGCCGTGAGGGGGCGCGCGCGTAGCTGAGGAACCGATTTCCCAGCAAGGCCGACTGGTCCGCTTGCCTCGTGGCGTCCGGCTTGTGCTGAAGCCACAATATCGTTCGCGATAGGGACGTATCGGGAACGGCATCGCAACAGGTCACTTATCAAACCCCAGCCTGCGCGCAAGGTCGACATTTTCATTCAACAAGCGGGCTTCCAAAGGCCTCAGGCCTTTGGTGGGAGCTTGAGGGCAAAACGCCCTCGACTTTGGTGAGACGCGCACCTGTGATGCCCTCACACTTCAAGCACGACGCGACCGCGGATGGAGCCGGCGAGAATCTGCGGCGCGAGCTCAACCACCTTGGCGACCGACCACGTGGTGGTCATGGCTGCCAGCTTTGCGCGATCGAGATCACTCGCGAGCCGGTCCCAGGCGACGAGGCGACGCGCCTTCGGCGCCATCACGCTGTCGATGCCCGCGAGGGTGACGCCCCGCAGAATGAAAGGCGCGACGGAGCCCGGCAGATCCATGCCCTGGGCCAACCCACAAGCTGCGACCGTGCCGCCGTACATGGTCTGGGCAATGACGTTGGCCAGCGTCGTCGAGCCGACGCTGTCGATGGCGCCGGCCCAGCGCTCTTTGCCGAGCGCGCGCGCCGTGCCGGACAGGTCGCCGCGATCGATGATCTCGGCGGCGCCAAGACCCTTGAGATAATCGCTCTCAGACGCCCGGCCGGTCGAGGCGATCACGCGATAGCCAAGCTTGGACAGGAGCGCGATGGCAACGCTGCCGACGCCACCCGCTGCGCCTGTCACCAGCACCGGACCGCGCTCAGGTGCGAGCCCGTGGGCCTCCAGCGCGAGCACCGCCAGCATCGCCGTATAGCCGGCGGTGCCGATGGCCATGCATTCTGCGGCACTGAGGCTCGCGGGACGTTTGATCAGCCAGTCACCCTTCAGGCGCGCCATGCCGGCATAGCCGCCCATGTGCGTCTCGCCCACGCCCCAGCCGTTCAGCACGACGGCATCGCCAGGCTTGAACTCCGCGTGCTCGGACGCGGTGACGGTGCCGGCGAAGTCGATGCCGGGGATCATGGGGAAGCGCCGGACCACAGGCGACTTGCCGGTGATCGCCAAGCCGTCCTTGTAGTTGATGGTCGAATGGCTGACGGCCACGGTCACGTCGCCGGGCATCAGGTCGGCGAGGCCATACTCGCTCCAGGCGACCTGCTGGCCAGCGTCGCCCTTGGTGATGACGAGGGCCTTGAAGCGATCGGATGTGGGCATGGAGGCAATCCTGCAGCGGGCGTTGGCGGAGACGACGTGCATAGGGGATGGTGGCATGGTCTGTCGAGCCGGGCGGTGGTTGCGCCGGGCATTTGCCGCGCCGTGGAACCGGCGTTTACCGACGCTTAATTCTTGCTCAACGCAGCCTTAGGCGGTTCAGCGTACCCTGTTGTCCATCCTGGGTTGGTCACGGTGGGGCGTATCCATGCGGCATTTCTTGAAGCTTGTGGCGATTTTTGCGGGCTTGACGCTCGCGACCACGACGCGCTCGGAAGCTGGCATTCCCATCCCGTGCACCGGCGACAAGATCTTCAAGGTCGCCGACCTGCCGGCAGAACTCAAACGCCCCGATGGCGTCAAGGTCGATCTGGGCTACATGGTCAGCGGCTGCTTTTCCGGGCGGTGGATCGGCTATGTCGGCAGCAGTTCGCAGTATCTCGATCTGTTCAAGCCCGCCTCGCCTGGAAATCTCAGCTCGCTCGCAGTGATGGTCGCTGCCGGCTGGCTGCCGGCCATGCCCGAGGAGCCAGGCTTCTGGTCCTCTGCTTGGTCTCATCCCGGCGCCTTCTGGGCTGAATGGCTGTGGCTGGTGCTCGCCCCCTTGATCGGCCTTACGGCGCTGTTCAAACAAAAGACTTCGGATACCGGTCTAACCGCGTCGAATGTCGCCCCCACACCTGCCGCCGCCGCACCCGCGCGACAGCAGCCAGCCGCGTCCGCAGTTGCCGCCGCGCGCATAGCGCGTGCCATGGGGCCGTCCGGCGCCGCCGCACCCTTCGGCAAGCGCTGACGGGTTGGCCGCCCGCGTATTTTCGACACGATAGCGGCGGGCTTGGGTTTCTGGCATGCGTCTGGGATCAGAATAGCCCCGCGGACGCCGATGCCCAAATTCGAAACGCGCCACCCCGTCGCCTACTCGGCCCGCCAGATGTACGATCTGGTGGCCGACGTGCAGGCCTATCCGCAGTTTCTGCCGCTGTGCGACGCGCTGACTGTACGATCGCGTGCGCCGAACGGAATGGGCGAAGTGCTGGTCGCCGACATGCACGTTGGCTATGGTCTGGTGCGCGAGAAATTCACCAGCCGTGTGACCCTCGATCCCGATGCGCTGAAGATCCAGTCGACCTATCTCGACGGCCCGTTCCGCCAGATGGACAACCGTTGGAGCTTTGTCGACACCGTGACCGGTTCGGACGTGCACTTCAATATCGACTACGAATTCAAGTCGGTCGTGTTGCAGATGCTGATGGGCTCGATGTTCGACGTGGCCTTCCGCCGCTTCACCACGGCCTTCGAGGATCGCGCGCGACAGGTGTATGGGCCGGCGTGACGGCAAACACCCTGGATATCGCGACGCCTGATATGTGTGCGCCACCCGCCGCGGCCTTTTGACGTTACAGCCGAAAGGTGGAACAGGTGGCTCAAAACTGGCGCCTTTGGGCTGCCCGCGAAGGATTTGTCCATGCCCAAGCTGTACACATCAACCTTGTCTCCCGCAGCCGCGCCCCGTGCCACCGATGGCAAGGAGCCCGACCTTGGCGCCATGCCGGAATGGGATCTGACGGCGCTCTATGCCGCACAGGACGCGCCCGAGGTTGCCGCCGACATTGCCCGCGCCCGCGCCGATGCCCAGCGCATCAAGTCCGCCTATCAGGGCCGGCTAACCACCCTCGCCGCCGATGGTGCCAAGCTGGCCGAGGCCGTCAAGGCCTATGAGGCGCTGTCCGATCTGATCGGCCGGTTGGGGTCATACGCGGGACTGCTCTATGCAGCCAACACGGCCGACCCCGTGCGCGCAAAATTCTACGGCGACATCCAGGAGCACATCACGGGGATCACGACGGATCTAGTGTTTTTTGAACTCGAAATGAATCAGATTCCCCCTGCGGTGTTGGCCACCGCGCTGCACGCGCCGCAACTCGCGCCCTACACGCCGTGGTTCGATGACCTGACCAAGGAAAAACCCTACCAGCTCGAGGAAAAGCTCGAGCAGGTCTTCCATGAGAAATCGACGACATCGCGCGCCTCCTGGAACCGGTTGTTCAACGAGACCATGACCGGGCTGCGGTTCGATGTAGCGGGCGAGCCTGGCCCCTTGGCACTCGAGCCGACGTTGAATCTGCTGTCCAATCCGAGTGCAGGCCGCCGCAAAGCCGCCGCCGAAGCCATCGCCAAGGTGCTCAAAGACAATGAGCGGCTGTTCACGCTGATCACCAACACGCTCGCCAAGGACAAGGAAATCTCCGACCGCTGGCGCGGCTTCAAGGACGTTGCCGATAGCCGCCATCTGGCCAACCGCGTCGAGCGTGAGGTTGTCGATGCGTTGGTGGCGGCCGTGCACGATGCCTATCCGCGCACCGCGCACCGCTACTACGCGCTGAAGGCCAAGTGGATGGGCATGGACAAGCTCGCCCACTGGGACCGCAATGCGCCGCTGCCCGAAAAGCCAGAGCGCGTCATGACGTGGGCAGATGCCGAGCGGACGGTGCTCGGCGCCTACGCTGGCTTTGCGCCTGAGATGAGCGCCATTGCCAAGCGCTTCTTCGACAGCCGCTGGATCGATGCGCCGGTGCGTGAAGGCAAATCGCCCGGCGCGTTTTCGCATCCGACGGTCCCCTCAGCGCATCCGTTCATCCTGCTCAACTATCAGGGCAAGGCGCGGGACGTCATGACGCTGGCCCACGAATTGGGTCACGGGGTGCATCAGGTGCTGGCCGCGCCGCGAGGACCGCTGCTGGCGCCAACGCCGCTGACCCTGGCCGAGACGGCCTCCGTATTCGGAGAGATGCTGACCTTCAAGGCACTGCTGGCGGAAACGGCAGATCCGCGCGAACGCAAGGCCCTGATCGCCGGCAAAGTCGAGGATATGATCAATACGGTCGTCCGCCAGATCGCGTTCTACACGTTCGAGCGTCGCGTGCACGAGACGCGGCGCAGCGGCGAACTGACGAGCGAACAGCTCGGCGAGATCTGGATGGACGTCCAACGCCAGAGTCTCGGCCCGGCGATCGACCTCAAGCCCGGCTATGAGACGTTCTGGGCCTATATCCCGCATTTCATTCATTCGCCGTTCTACGTCTACGCCTACGCGTTCGGGGATTGCCTGGTAAACTCGCTTTACGGCCTCTATCAGGAGGCGCATCCAGACTTCGTCGGCAAATACTTCGACATGCTGAAGGCGGGAGGCTCCAAGCACCATTCCGAATTGCTCGCTCCCTTCGGCCTCGACGCCCGCGACCCCGCCTTCTGGCAGAAAGGCCTGTCGGTGCTGGAAGGCATGATCGACGAATTGGAGCGGATGTGAGGGTGCGCCAGCACGACCAAAGATGTCACACCCAGATTGAAGGACCGTATGCTTCGCATCGTTTTCATGGGCACGCCCGAGTTCTCAGTACCGACCCTGGCTGAGATTATCGCTGCCGGGCACGATGTGGTGGCCGTCTACGCGCAGCCACCGCGTCCGGCCGGTCGTGGCATGGCGGAAACTAAGTCACCCGTGCAGCGCTTTGCGGAAGCGAGCGGCATTCCGGTTTTTACACCCAAGAGCCTGAAGTCACCCGCGGCACTGGCTGAGTTCAGCGGCCACGGAGCGGACGTGGCGGTGGTCATCGCCTACGGACTGCTGCTACCGCAAGCGGTACTCGATGTGCCGCGGCTCGGCTGCTACAATATGCACGCGTCGCTGCTGCCGCGCTGGCGGGGTGCTGCCCCCATCCAGCGCGCCATCATGGCGGGCGACACCGCAACGGCTGCGATGGTGATGCGGATGGAAGCGGGTCTCGACACCGGCCCTGTATGTCTGTCCGAGCGCGTCGATATCGGGGCGGACATGACATCCGGCGAGTTGCATGCCCAATTGTCGTCGCGTGGCGCAGAATTGATAGTGCGCGCGCTCGCAGCTCTCGAGCGCGGCAGCCTGGTGGCGACACCGCAACCATCGGACGGCGTCACCTACGCCGCCAAGATCGAGAAGGCTGAAGCGCATATCGATTTCGCGCGGCCCTGCGGCGACGTGCACAATCACATCCGCGGCCTGTCGCCATTTCCCGGCGCCTGGTTCGAAGCTGTGGTCGATGGCAAGACAGAGCGCCTTAAGGTGCTGCGCGCGGCAGTCGCCGCGGGCGGCGGCATAGCCGGTACCGTGCTCGACGACCAGATGACGATTGCCTGCGCGAGTGGCGCGATCCGCCCGATCCTGATCCAGCGCGCCGGCAAGAAAGCCATGCCCGTCGCCGACGCCCTGCGCGGTTTGCCCATCGAGGCCGGGCTGCGCCTCGCCTGACTACCCTGAGGATAACGATAGTCACGTGCGCGTTCATCGACGTTGGCTTCCGCTCTCGCCCGCGTTGCTCATGCCATCGGTCAAAACTATTGACCGTTGGTATTTGTCTTCGATTGCGCGGTCAGCGGCAGCATCAGTCAAAAATTTTCGCGGTCAGTATCACTTATAATTCCAGCAAGCCCAAGGTTTGAGCTGCAGTATCCAGGGATACGAACTCAGCGACGCGGGGGGCTGCGGCGCACCAAAGGTAAGCGTAATGGCGCCTATGCGCGCGGGCGGTTCACAGCCGAGTTTATCGCCGGTCGCGCAAACTCGGCATTGCTGGCAATGGCACGTTCGTTACGCGACAATCTGGAATGACAACCGTTTTGCCGCGCCGCGCCGTGAACACCGCAACAACTAACAACGACTAAGCGTCTGAATTTACGATTAGTTTGATGGTGGGTGTAGTAGGGCTCGAACCTACGACCCGCTGATTAAGAGTCAGCTGCTCTACCAACTGAGCTATACACCCGTCCGCCATCAAGCGGCGCCAGTGAAGACAACGGCCGGTCGCTGCAGAAAGTCGCTGCAAGCGTCGTGACACAATCGTTTCCGGAGGCATCCCTCGCACGAGACCGCACGAAGTTGATGCCGAGTAGCATCATGATGACGGGTTGTCCAGCGCCCCCGTGGACAATGTACGCGCCGACGCTCCCGGCGTTCAATGCATCGGGCCATGCAAGCCCGACACCTGCAACGGCGACGCCATCGACGGCACCGCGCGCTTGGGGTCGAGCGACATCCACAGGTGCGGGTTGAGGTACGACTGCCGCATCACGAACTGATACGGCGTCCGGCTCCAGAGCTTGATGTCGTTGACCTTGTTGTCGAGGATGAAGTCCCCGTCGGCGGTGCGCACGGTCAACACAGCATGGCCCTCGCGCTTTTCGTCGAACACAACGGTCATCACAAGCGAACTGACTGGCCAGCCGGACTTTGCCAGCCGCTGACGCTTCAGCAGCGCATAATCCTCGCAATCGCCGCGGCCGCTGTACGGCAGCGTCCAATAATCCTCGACGCCATACTGATCCATGTCGGTCATCGGCACGATTTCAGCATTCACCTGACGATTGACGCGGTCGAGTTCGGCCATCGCCTCGCCCTTCCCCGGTCGCCGCACATCCTCCACCTTACTATCTGCGCATTCGCGCGGCTCGCGCCGGCAAAAATCGACGTGACCATATGGCGGCGGGGTGACGCCGAAGACCCGCATGTAAGGCGATGTCTGATCCTGCGCCTGATTGAGAGAGTGCACCGACAGGGCGACCTGCTCGGCAGACTGCACCGCCCCGGCCGTCGATAGCAGCGTCAATCCAGCAACAATCGCTTTCGTCCACGCACGCATCACTGAACTCCACGACACACAGACACACACCACACACAGCTGATACAGTTCACTTGCGGCCGAGAACCCCGGCCACAGCACGATCAACCCACGTCAAAACTGCAAGTCAGACAACGGCTTAGCGTCAGCCGAAATAACGGCGGATTGCATTGGGATTTTGCACGTCGACGAACTCGAGTGCGATGCCGCGCTCGTGGTGCCTGACGACGCGCGCGTTGAGATTTCCGAGCTTGAGAACCGTGCCGAGCTCCGGACGTGCAGGCGTGGCGATCGAGGCACCGGAGATCGACATATCGATAATATCGCAGGTGATCGTTAGCCCTTCGGTCAGCGTCAAAGACTGAGTGTTCGTGGCAACAACGATGCGCTCATGGCGCCGGGCTTCGATGCCGGGCAGCTCATTTTTGTTGAGCATGAACATCAGTGTGGCAGCGAGTTTCTCGCGCTTATGAGCCGTAAACGTGAACTGCATGGCGAACCCGCCGGAATATTGGCGAACCACGTTGCCTTCCAGGCCACCGAGCTGGTCGAAATAGGCGATGATCTTCTCACCGACATCCGGCTCGACCGGCGACATCATGGCAGCGCCGCCGACTGACACATCGATCATTTTACAGGGAAACTCATGCTTGCTTTCCCGCATGAAGCGGCCGAGCAAGATAACGGGCACGCGCGCGTGGCGGCGCCGGTCGGCGACGGCGCGGGACGACGGCTCGAAGGCGCGGGATGCGGCTTGGGTCGGCGAAACTGACATGGGTCATCCTTGGAGGGGGACGGAACCAAGCCGGCTCCGGGGTTCGAGCTTCCTGCGCCGCACACTGCGCGCCCCTACTATGCTGGACGTAAATTTAAAGAACCTCTAACCGGGCACCTTGTTTTGGGACATCGCCACGAGTTTTTGCGAGCACCGTTGACGGTGTGTGCGCGTCCGGGCCACTGTCAGGCGTACGCGCCCTCTCAACGCCCCTGCGACCCGAGTTGCCCCATGTCCAAGTCCAGTCCCGTGCCGCCGCCGGCCCCGAACGAGCCGGCTGCCTATCTCGACATGCCCGCCGAACGACGCGGCGCCGCCAAGTCGCATGTCGCCATTCTGAGCGCGACGATGCGACGGATTGCGGCCGAAATCCCCTTTCAAGCCGACGTCGACGATTTCCGCCGCGTCCTCATTCAGGAGTGCGACCAGTGACGGGGCTCACCAAAACCGAGTTGCCGATGCTGTCTGCGCGCGCGCTGGCGCAAGCCATCGCGACCGGCCGCATCAGCAGCGTCGCGGCGACAGAAGCCGCCCTCGAGCGGCTCGACGCGGCCCACAGCCGAACCCATTGCACAATCGCGCGCGAGGGCGACGAAGCGCTCGCGGCTGCCAAAGCCCTGGATGCCGCACGCGGCAAGGGCCAAAAACTCGGCCCGCTCGGCGGCGTTCCGCTGGCGCACAAGGATATGTTCGACCGCGTCGGCAAAATCGCCAGTTGGGGTGCAAAAATCCGGGCAGACAAACCGGCAACAACCGACGCAACCGTCATCGCACGCTTGAAAGCCGCGGGCGCCATCCAGATTGCAGCCCTCCATCTGACCGAGTTTGCATTTGGTCCCACGGGCCACAACTACGTCCTCGGACACGCGCGCAACCCTTACGATCCGACAAGGATCACCGGCGGATCATCGGCGGGCACTGCCTGTGCCGTTGCCATGGGGGCGATCCCGGCGGGCCTCGGCTCGGACACCGCCGGCTCGCTGCGCCTGCCGGCTGCTAATTGTGGCGTCGCTTCGATCAAGCCCACTTGGAGCCGGGTCAGCCGCGCCGGCGCCATGCCGCTCGCCGCATGCCTGGACGTGCTCGGCGTCATCGGCCGGCACGTCGAGGATCTGGCGCTTATGCTTGGCCTGCTGGCCGGACCGGACCGCCGCGATCCGGCCGCGGCGCATGTCGGCGTGCCAGACTATCTGGCCGAGTTGGGAAAGCCGGTTACCGGCCTGCGCATCGGGCTCGATGCAGCGGTCGCCGGCCAGGCCCACCCGGAAGTCCAGGCAATGGTCGATGCCGTGCTTGGCGTGCTGGGCCGCGCAGGGATGGTCCGAACTGACTGCCGCTTTCCGGATTGGACAACGCTGGACCACCTTGCCCAGGTGATGCAACTGCCGGACGCTGCGTCCGCACACGCCCATTGGCTGACAAGCCGGCCGAACGACTACGGGCCGCAGGTGCGCGCCCGCCTCGAGGTCGGACACTTCATTTCAGGCGTCGACCACATGACGGCGCTGCGCGCGCGCGGCACCATGCTTCAGAGAACACTTGATCAGACCTTCAAATCAATCGACGTGGCTATTCTGCCGATCACCGCTGACCCGCTGCCGACCATTGCCGAGTTGGATGTGGCGGGGAGCCCGACCGTGCAGGCGACCATGGCGCGCGTGGTCAAGTTCTGCCGGCCCATCAGCTATCTGGGGCTGCCGACGCTGACGTTACCGGCGCCGCGCGCCGGCGCTGCCCTTCCTGGTGGCGTGCAAATCATCGGTAAGCCGTTCACCGAGGGCTTGCTGTTCCGCATCGGTGCCGCCTATCAGGCGCTGGTGCCCCCCGAACTGGCACGACCACTGTCCGCCTGAACCCACAGCAGCGAGGCCCAACGCATGGCTTATGCACCCTTCGATCTCAGTGGCAAAGTCGCGCTCGTCAC
>JANYHP010000140.1 GCA_025359005.1 Hyphomicrobiaceae bacterium
TGCGGCTGGTTTGATGCCGCTCGACGCGCCAGCGGTCGTGACAGCGGTCGTGACAGCGTGCATCATCGTCGGCAGCTGGGCCTATGGGCGTAGACCGCCCCGCGTGGGTGTGGCAGCGTTACGGAGAAAATGGCCGGCTTGTTGCGAGATGACCGGGAGCGGTGGAGTGACCGGTCGCCGCTGCTTTGCGCAAACCATGCGTGGGGGCCGAGCACGACCGGCCGTCAGAACTCAGCCGCAAGAAAATTGCAATTTGGGAGAGAGCACCGTGACCCTGTCGCGCCGCCGTTTCGGAACCGTTGCCTTAACCGCCGCACTGGCAACGGCCTATGGCCGCCCCGGCCGCGCGCAATCGCCCGTGGTCATCAAATTCAGCCACGTCGTGACAGCGGAAGCGCCGAAGGGAAAAGGCTCGCTGAAGTTCAAGGAGTTGGCCGAGAAATACACCGAGGGCAAAGTTAAAATCGACGTCTATCACAACTCGACACTCTACAAAGACAAAGAGGAAATCGAAGCCTTGCAACTGGGGGCGGTGCAGATGCTCGCACCCTCCACGGCCAAGTTCACGCCCATGGGGGCGCGCGATTTCGAAGCGCTGGACCTGCCGTATCTGTTTGCCAACGACGAACAGTTTGCGCAGGTGATCAACGGTGACGTTGGGAAACGGCTTTTTCGCAGCCTGCAGCCCAGCGGCATCACGGGGCTGGCCTATTGGGATCACGGATTTAATCTGCTGACGGCCAACAAGCCGCTCATCGTGCCAGCCGACATGCAGGGCGTGAAGATCCGCATTTCCGGTTCGAAAGTCGCCGACAACTATTTCCGGAAAATCGGCGCACTGCCGCAAATACTTGCGTTTTCGGAGGTCTATCAGGCGTTGCAGACCGGCGTGGTCGACGCGGGAGAGAATACGGCCGCCAACATTCTGACGCAGAAGTTCTACGAGGTGCAAAAGCACATTACGATCGCCGGGCACTCGCACCAGAACTACGCGATCATCGTCAATAGCACGTTCTGGTCGGACCTTCCGGCTGACCTCCGCGCGGGGCTGGACAAAGCGATGGCCGAGGCCACCGCGTATATGAACTCGGTGGCGCGGCAAGATAATGCAGCCGCTCTTGAGGTCATAAGGCAAACCGGCAAGACAACCATCCACGTCCTTGACGCCAACCAGCGCAAAGTCTGGCGCGATGCATTTCAGCCCACCTACACGTGGGCGGAAGGCCGCATCGGCAAAGATACCCTCGACGCGCTGTTGAAGGCCACTGCGATTTGATGGGGCGACGCGACGGCGCCGTCGCCGTGCGGATCGATGCGCCGGATGTGGTTGCGGCGTAGGTTGGGTTAGCCGCGCTTCAGCGGCGCAACCCAACAACTCGGGAGCAGCTTGGGAGCAAGAGGTGTTGGGTTACGCGCGCGGAAGGCACGCTAACCCAACCTACGTCCGTATATGTCCATCACCGTGTCGGCACGGGTTTTTCGCCGCGATAGTCGTAGAAGCCGCGTTTGACTTTGCGGCCGAGCCAGCCGGGCGAACGGCTGCGGCGATGCTGAAGATCTCGCCCTCGATGGCGGCTTGAATCAGCCGAAATCGATGTGTACCTTCCTCGGCATGACAAGCCGCGACATCATATCGGCGCTCATTGCCGACGGCTGGCACGAAGTGGCACGCAAAGGCAGCCACGTCCAATTCAAGCATGATGTCAAAGCAAGGCGTGTTACTGTTCCCCATCCACGCAAGGACATGCCCTTGGGCACGCTTAGATCCATCGAAAAGAAAGCCGCCTTGAAGCTGAGGTGACAGCATGACCAGCTATATTGCCCTGATCCACAAGGACGCCGGCAGCGACTACGGAGTGTCGTTTCCCGACCTGCCCGGCTGCATCTCAGCCGGCGCGACGTTGGACGAGGCGCGTACGATGGCGGCAGAAGCCTTGGCGCTGCATCTGGATGGGTTGGCGGAGGACGGCGAGACGCCGCCGCGCCCAAGCTCACTGCAAACCGTCATGGCCGACGCGCTCAATCGCGATGCGGTTGCCGTGCTGATCGATGCACCGGATGTGGTTGCGGCGTAGGTTGGGTTAGCGCGCTTCAGCGGCGTAACCCAACAGCTCGGGAGCAACTTGGGAGCAAGAGGTGTTGGGTTACGCGCGCGGAAGGCACGCTAACCCAACCTACGTCCGTATATGTCCATCACCGTGTCGGCACGGGTTTTTCGCCGCGATAGTCGTAAAAGCCGCGCTTGACTTTGCGGCCGAGCCAGCCGGCTTCGACGTATTTTACCAGTAGCGGGCAGGGGCGATACTTGCTGTCGGACAGGCCCTCGTGGAGGACCTGCATGACAGAGAGGCAGGTGTCCAAGCCGATGAAGTCGGCGAGCTCGAACGGCCCCATGGGGTGGTTGGCGCCGAGCTTCATCGCCTTGTCGATGCTGTCGACGGTGCCGACGCCTTCGTACAGCGTGTAGATCGCCTCGTTGATCATCGGCAGCAGGATGCGGTTGACGATG
>JANYHP010000170.1 GCA_025359005.1 Hyphomicrobiaceae bacterium
CGCCCCAGATGTTAACGTCGTCTTCCTTCATGGCGGCAACCAGCATGGTGCCTGTCACCGCGCGGCCGAGCGGCGTCGTGTTGAAATAGGTGATCCCGCCCGTGGAGATGTGGAACGCGCCAGCCTGGATGGCCGCCAACCCCTCGTTGGCAAGCTGTGCCCGGCAATCGACCAGCCGCGCTTTCTCCGCCCCATACACCATCGCCTTGCGCGGGATCTCGTCATAGTCGGTCTCGTCGGGCTGGCCGAGGTTGGCCGTGTAGGCGAATGGTCGCGCGCCCTTCTGCTTCATCCACAGCAGTGCCGCGCTGGTATCCAGCCCGCCCGAAAACGCGATGCCAACTTTCTGCCCCTTGGGCAGGCTCTGCAGGATGGTGCTCATGGTGGTCCCGATCGGCGAAATCTGTGCGAGCGCTGGCCATTGGATACGGCCGCAGCGGTCGCATACCAAACTTCCCTGCCCTTTGCACGCGACAGCCGCGAACCCGCCGTTAACCGAACGCCACTGAGAGCGTCAAACCGAAATGAAACGGTAGTGACCAGCGGCGACAAATATTTGGACCGCGGTGTTGGTTCGGGTCGCACATGGACGTGAAGCCACCATCACCCCCCATCCATATCCGTCTTGAAGCTTGGCTCGCGCGCGGCGCCTGCGGGGAACTTGAACGACGCGTAACGGATGGCCAGCAGCGCCAGCGCCAGCATCAGGATCGTCCCTGCGACGATCAAAATCTCATAGCCCACCGCGCCCGGATGATTGACGAAGCTGATCAGATGCCGCGTCACGGCAGTGATGGCGACGTACATCAGGAACCGCACCGGCATATGGTTGGTCTTGAAATAGATGCCAACCATCGCCCCGATCTCAAGGAAGATGAAGAGCAGCAGCAGGTCTTCGATGGACGCGTGCGGCCGCTTGCCCATGATCTCGATGAAGTTCAGCGCTGCCGCCCACACCGTTGCCGCCCCGATCAGGAACAGCCCCACGTAGTGGAACACATCCACCAGCAGCGACCCCACCGGCCTGAGCGCTCGATGCCAATGCGCGTCGAGGCGCTCGACCGCACCCGTCAGGCCCTTGTCGTTCTGAGTGCCCATCGCGCGCTCCACGGATCAATGCTGTGAGCGGAAGTGTGCGCCCAGTCGCTGCGCTTCGCCAAGTGGGTAAAGCGTGCAACGCCGCGCCACGCCCTCCCCTTGAGACAAAAAAGCGCCGGGCCTCTCCCGAGACCCGGCCGCAAGTGTATCAATAAGCAGACCGTCTTTAGACGGATTCTTTGAGTTCCTTGGAGGCGCGGAACGCGATCTTCTTCGACGCCTTGATCTTGATGGCTTCGCCGGTGGCCGGGTTGCGGCCCATGCGGGCGGGGCGCTTGCGAACCTGCAGGATGCCGAGGCCGGCCATGCGGATCCGGTCGCCCTTCTTGAGGTGCTTGGTCAGCATGCCGACCAGATCCTCGAGCATCTGGTTGGCCTGCTTCTTCGGCACGTTGTGCGTTTCGGCAAGGCTGGCGCCGAGGATGCGGAGCGTGATGGTCGGTGCCTTGACGCCGGCCTTGGCGGCGGTCTTGGCAGCGGTCTTGGCAGCGACTTTGGCGGGAGCGGCTTTCTTAGCCATGAGCTTAGCCATGTGGGTCTGTCCTTGTGGTGTGGAGTTGGGGAGCGGGTGCGTTTTGCGCGGGTGAGGCAGGAATTGGGCAAGACCGGGCATACAGTGATTTGCGAGCCGTTGACTGTAACTCATTGGCATCAGGAGTCATTCGCGATGCGAAAAAAGCAGCATTTATCGCTGTTTTTTGCATTTCCGACGCACGCAAGGCTCCAAAACCCTTGTAAAACGCGTCTAGTCACTGCAACTCGGCGGCAATTGTGGGGCACAGCGCAGAGTTCGCTGAAGTGGTTTTCCCGGTTCGGCGGCAAAACTCCGAACACAAGCAAACTGGGCCGACCGGATTGCCTTTACCATCAGGTCGCCCGACCGTGACGGTTGCTGTCAGGCGCGCTCGGATATGCTAGGCGTTGCCAACGCTTGGTAAGACGATGGAGATCCCGGCATGGGTGCGAAGTTCGAAATTGGCCGCATCCGGGGATTGCCCGTCTTCATCGACGCGTCGTTTATCATCCTGATCGTCCTCTGGGGCCAGAATTACTTCGTCGGCGGCAACACCGCGCGCATGTCGATCGGTTTCCTCGTCATCGTTGGTCTCGCTCTGTCCATCCTGCTGCACGAGTTGGCCCACGCCGTCGTCGGCCATCGGCTCGGCGTTGCCCCGAGCCACATCGAATTGAACGGCCTGGGCGGCCTCTGCTACTGGGCCAGCGCCATGCGGCCCGAGGCGTGGCCCCGCATCGCCATCTCCCTGGCCGGTCCGGCCACCAACTTGCTGCTCTACGTCCTGTTCACCCTGCTCGGAGAGATGCCGGTTGTCAGCAGTCATCGGCTGGTCTTCGCGGTCACCGATACGCTTGCCTGGGCTAACGGATGGATGTTCGCCTTCAACATGCTGCCCGCATTTCCGCTGGATGGCGGCAAGGCACTGGAGGCGCTGCTCGGCAAGCTCCTCAGCTCCGGCAATGCGCGTCTCGTCGTCGGCGCGATCGGCTTGGTCATCGCCGCCGGCTGCGCCTACATCGGCTTGGGCCTTGGCACCATTTTTGGCATTGGTGGGGGCACTTGGATGCTGCTGCTCGCCTTCATGCTCGGCCTGGAGAATTTCATGGCCATCCAGAGCGCGTCCAACCCGCCCTGGCAGCGGCGGAATTGACTTAGAGCATTTTCCACCAAAGTGGACACCGGTTTGGTGCAGAAAATGCGACAAACAAGGGGCTAGAGCCCTTTCTGCGATCGAAACCAACTGGAAAGCGCTCTAAACAACCATGCCGCTGCGCAACCGAGTGACGCCCGAGGGCGATATCGTTGCCACCGCTGCGCGCGGCACCATGCTGGGCAATCGCGGCGGCTGCTTTCATCGTGACGACCGGACTTTGAAACGCCGCCCCTTTGCTTCCGCGCAATGGATCTGCTGCGTGTTGGAGTTCAAAGGCCGCCGTCGCCCGCTCATGCAGCCGGGCCTCTATACCGAACTGTTTTTTCTCGACGAGGCGACGGCCCTTGCCGCCGGCCATCGCCCCTGCTTTGAGTGCCGCCGCGCCGAGGCCGAACACTTTGCCCGCATCTGGAATGTCGCACGCGGCAAGCCCGGTCGCGCTAGCGCCCCCGATATGGACGCCATCCTCCAGCACGAGCGCATTGACGGCGACTACGCCAAGGTCGTCAGCCGCGCCACGCTGGCGAGCCTGCCCGACGGCGCCTTTGTGCGCATGCCCTCTGGCCCCGCCATGATTTGGGGCGGTCATCTCTGGCCCTGGAGCTTTTCTGGCTACGCCGAGCCGATGCCGGTCGCTGGCGCCATTGTGGCCGACGTACTGACACCGCAATCCATCGTCGCCATACTCGCGCTTGGATTTCGACCGAGGCTGCACCCGACCGCGGACCGCTGTGGGGCGGACGTGACGTGATTGAGCCATCTGTGTCGAGTGTTTGATGAGGTCAGCCCGCATGCCGTTGTAAGCTCGGGCGGTTGCAAGCGGAGGGACAGGTTTCGATGACGCGTAAGACCTTGCGGCGCACGCTGCGCCGGTTATATATGTTCATCGCCGTGATCCTGGCGATCTCGCTCATCTCCAAGTTGGCCGAGCATTTTCCCTTCATGATCGGCACCGGCATTGAGAAGGTGCTCAAGGACTTCTACGAGTTCTTCAAGGATATGGCGCTGCTGATCGCCACTGGCGGCGTGGCCTACGTCACCAACGTCTTCCAGAAGCGCCAAGCCTTCCTCGATAACCTGAAGGCCGAATGGCGCGAAATCATTGCGACCAAAAGCACCCTGCTCGCCTACATGCACAAGCCGCAGCCGACGCACGCGGAATATGTCTCGGCCTACACGCAGTTATCCGAGACCATCGACAATATGCGGATCGTCTATCGCAATGTCGGCGAGACGCCGGCGCTGATCGGGCTCTATCCCTTCGCGCCGCTCCACGACATGCGCCGGCTTTTGCAGACGCTCGATCCGAGGAAGAGCACACCCACCGACGACCAGCGCAAGCTCGCCCGCGACACCATGCTGCAATCGTTCTACGCGCTCCGCGACCGCTTTCTCGAAGAACTCGACCTCGAAGCGCCCGACAACCCTATCCTCATGGCCGGCGCCCGCCGCTGGCGCAAATCCGGCACCACGCGCCGCGCCCGTGCCGAACAGCAATCCGAGATCGACGTGCAGAACGCGCTGCGTCCTCAACCCGACGACCATGACGCGCTGCTGCGCGATCTCTACGCCAAGGAAACGGCGAAAGAAGCCGGCGCGGCCAACGGAGGCGCACAACCATGAAGCTCGGTTATATCATCCATTACGTGCCCGACGTGCTTGCAACGGTTGCGTTTTACGAGCGCGCTTTTGGCCTCACGCGCCGCTTCGTCCACGAGACGCAATACGCAGAGCTTGAAACCGGGGCTACGGCGCTGGCCTTCGCCGACGAGAATTTCGTCGCCAAGACCGTTCCCGAGTTTGCGCGGAACAGGCCCGGCAAAAGCCCCGCCGCGATCGAAGTCGGTCTCGTCACTGATGACGTTGCTGGACGTTTCAAGACGGCCGTCGATGCGGGTGCCGTCGCGGTCGCAGCCCCACTCCGCAAGCCCTGGGGCCAGACGGTCGCCTACGTCCGCGATCTCAACGGCTGCCTCGTCGAACTTTGCAGCCCTATGGCTGCATAGTCGGGCGCAATAGCCCTGCGCGTATTGCGCCCTACCGCGCGCGATGGTCCAATTATCCAGAAGAGTGCCAGCCTCCGCCGCAATGCGCCGAAGTGGCGATTGCTTCTTACTCCATCCGATACGCCTATTTCTTGTCCGTCTCGCCCATCGCGGCCTCGATATCCTTGTAGGCGACGTTGATGCGGCGGGCCATCGCATTGAGATAGTCGAAGACTTCCGGCGGCAGTCCCGTATCGGCAAAACGGTCGGGATGATAGACGCGCGCCTTGGCGATGTAGGCCTTGTGCAGTTCGTCCGACGAGGCGCTGCTCGGCACACCGAGCAGCCTGTACGGATCGGTCTTTTCCAGCTCGGCCCGCCGTGCGGCAAGTTGATCGATCTTCGACTGGTCGTCGGCCTTCTGGGCGCTTTCCAACCGGATCTTGCGGACGCTGGCTTTCGACAGAACGATCGGACCTTCGCGCGCGCAGTCGAAATCGAAGAACGCGTCGGTCGCCACGTTGAAGAACTCACGCGTGGTCTTGTCGCGCGACACGAGCAGCTTGCCAGACAGCACGCTGCCGTCGACGAGTTCAATCTCGATCGGGTGCGTATCGCTGTTCTGTCGGCGCCAGGTGGCCATATCGGCTGCGGCCATGGGGTATCCTGCTCTGTGGGTTTGAAGGTTCTGGTCTAGCGACGCTATCCGCCGCCCGT
>JANYHP010000190.1 GCA_025359005.1 Hyphomicrobiaceae bacterium
ATGGGGAACCGCGAGTCATGAGCGAACGTACACTTCGATCCGATGCTGCCAGCGGTAGTGCGCGCACCACCAGCACGCTCCGTCGCGTGACGCCGTGGGCAGTGAGTGCCATCGTCCTGCTGGCGCTACCACTCGTGCTCACGTCCGGCACCAGCTTGTCGGTACTGAGTCTGATGGGCATCGCGATCACCTTCGCGCTGTCCTACAATATGATGCTTGGACAAACGGGCATGCTGTCGTTTGGCCACGCCGTCTATTTCGGCCTCGGCGCCTACTTCACAATCCACGCTCTGAACTGGGCGATCGCGACGCGGGCGCCGCTCCCGCTTCCCCTCATGCCCCTCGTTGGTGGGTTTGCCGGCCTGTTTTTTGCGTCTATCTTCGGCTGGCTCTCGACACGCCGCAGCGGCACGACATTTTCGATGATCAGCCTTGGCCTCGCCGAACTGGTCGGATCGAGCGCGCTCATCCTGCGCACCTTCTTCGGCGGTGAAGAGGGAGTCACCACCAACCGCACCAAACTGCTGCGCCTCGTGGACTGGAACTTCGGCTCGCAACTGCAGATGTACTATTTGATCGCCGCCTGGTGCCTGCTGTGCGCCCTCGCCATGTACGCGATCACCCGCACGCCGTTCGGCCGCATGTGCATTGCCGTCCGCGAAAACCCCGAGCGGGTGCAGTTCGTCGGCTATAACCCGCAAGTCGTGCGCTACATTGCGTTCTGCATGAGCGGCTTCTTCGCCGGCATTGCGGGCGCCCTCAACGGTATCAATTTCGAGATCGCCAATTCCGCGCTATTCGGCGCGGCGCAATCGGGAACAGTGTTACTCGCCACTTTCATCGGCGGCATCGGCGCCTTCTTCGGCCCCATTCTCGGCGCCGTGCTCGTCAGCTACCTGCAAGTCATGCTGTCGGATATCACCGAAGTTTGGCAGCTCTATTTCGGCCTCATGTTCATCGGCGTCGTGATGTTCGCCCCCGGCGGGCTGGCCGGATTGGCCATGATGCACGCGCCGTTGCTGCGCGCCGGCACCCTGGCCAAAGTCATCCCCAGCTATCTGCTGGCGATCATACCAACGGCGTTGGCCTTCATCGGCGTGGTCGCCATCATCGAAATGACAGTACAATTGGCTGTCAAGCACTCCGACGGCCCGGCTATGAAGCTGTTTGGCGTCGGGTTGAGCGCAGATAGTTTGGCGGTCTGGGGCGGCGCCCTAGCCATGCTGGCAATCGCCGCTATCCTGTTTCGCTTCATTGCGCCGCGCGTCGCCGCTGCGTTGGACGACGCGCGGATCACGGCACGCGAGCGGGGGATCGTGGCATGAGCGCGGCCGCCCTCGAAATCCGCGCCTTGAAAAAGAGCTTCGGCCCCGCCGAAATCATTCGCGGCGTCGACCTCGTCGTCCCCAAGGGCGAGCGGCACGCAGTCATCGGCCCCAATGGCGCCGGCAAGTCGACGTTGTTCAATCTCATCAGCGGCCTGCTCACGCCGACATCGGGCACGGTCTCTCTCGACGGGCGCCAAGTATCCGGCCTGCCGCCGCACGAGATCAACCGCCGCGGCCTCTCCCGCAGCTTCCAGGTGACCAACATCTTCCCGCGCATGACCGTGTTCGAGAACATCCGCTGCGGTGTTCTTTGGAGCGCCAAGCAGAAATACGCGTTCTGGCGCGGCGTCGATGGCGCGCCGGGTGTGCGCGAGCGAACCGAGAAAGTCCTGGCTGAGATCGGTCTCGCCGATCGCCGGGATGCGCTGGCCGGCGTTCTCACCTATGCCGAACAACGCGCCCTTGAGATCGGCATCACCATCGCCGGCGGCGCCGACGTCATCCTGCTCGACGAACCGACCGCGGGCATGAGCCGCCACGAGACCGACCGGGCCGTCGGCCTCATCCGCCGCATCAGCGAGAACCGCACCCTCATGATCGTCGAGCATGATATGGGCGTCGTCTTTGGTCTTGCCGACCGCATTTCCGTGCTCGTCTACGGGGAGATCATCGCAACCGGTCCACCTGCGGAGATCCGCGCCAGCGCGAAGGTCAAGGAAGCCTACCTCGGCGAGGAGGCGCACGCATGACACCCGCCACGCCAACTGCCGATGTCCCCATGCTTGAAGTCCGCGATCTGCACGCCTACTACGGCAAGAGCCATATTCTTCAAGGCGTCAATATCCGCGTCGGCGCTGGCGAAGTCGTATCGCTGCTCGGTCGCAACGGCGTGGGCCGTTCGACAACCGTCAAGGCTATCATGGGTGAGGTCGCCCCTGTTGGCGTCGTCAATTTCAAGGGGCGCAATATCGTCGGCCTGCCGAGCTATAAGATTGCCCGCCTCGGCCTTGGCTATGTCCCAGAAAACCGCGACATCTTCCCGTCCCTGACCGTACGGCAGAACCTTGCTCTCGGCCAAAAGAAGGCCAACACCGATGGCCGCTGGAAACTGCAGGACATGCTCGACCGCTTTCCCAATCTCGCGCGCCGGGCCGACACTGCGGCGGGCGTTCTGTCGGGCGGCGAAAAGCAGATGCTGACCATGTGCCGGACGCTGATGGGCGATCCTGACCTGGTCATGATCGACGAGCCGACGGAAGGCCTGGCGCCGCTGATCGTCAAGCAGGTGGGCGAGCTGATCTCTGAAATCGCTGCGCGGGGCCTGGCCATCCTGCTGGTAGAGCAGAAGCTGTCAATCGCGCTCGACATCTCCTCGCGCATCTACGTGATGGGCCATGGCCACGTCGTCTTCGAGGGCACGCCGAAGGATCTCGCAGCCAACGCCGAAGTCCGCAAAGAATGGCTCGAGGTCTGAGGCGCGCAATCGCCGCGGCTATTGGCACACCCGATGCGTGCCGTCCTTGCCATGCCGCGCCAGATCGAGATGGAAGTGGTCTTTGTGGTAGCCGTCAGCATTCGGCCCCAGAACCGTCGTGAAGTTCTCGCACGCGCCGCGATGGACGGCATGCAGGAAGTCCCGCTCGCTCTGCCCGCCGTGCCAGCCACTCTTGACCGAGACCGAACGTCCGTCGGCAAGAACGAACGCTGCGATATCGACGGCGTTGGCGTGCCCGTGCTCGCTGAGCTTGCCACCGGCAATGCCGTTCATGGGCCGGCACGAATAAGACGCCGCCACTTTGAGTTCCACGAGCTGGGTCTGCAAATATCGCTGTGCCGCTGGTTCAACGACCTCCACGACCCACCGATCGACCGTCGGGATCATCTGGCATTGCAACGTCGCCGCCGGCGCCAGCCGCACGCGCCCGGAAATGGTGCCCGCCATGTCGTAGGGTTTGAGAGCGCCGCACACACTGGGTCCGCCGAGCGACGAGCGCGCGGTCAAGAACGGCGACTTCGCAAGGTTGGTACTTTCGAGGCAGGCGCGCTCCGCCGTCACCCGCCACGGCTCCTCCTGGGCCACAAAGTTGGGCCCCTTGGTACATGCCGCCACCAGGGGGGGCACGACAACCGCAACGATCAACGCATACCGATACAGACGCATGGGTCAATCATGCCAATCACAAGGTAAACCTTGAGTAAAGTTTCGCGCTCCAACGCGCCACAGACCGTATATTCTAAGCGTCGTTTCCGGCGCAATTTGGCTGCAAATGGGCTCGTGGTGTGGCGATACCCGTCGCGACCTCGCGGCCACACCCAGCACTTGCGGCTTAGTCTTCACCTCTGAGTTGTGCACAGGCTCCGTCGTGCGTGCGGCAAAACACTGGCAAAAACGACGATCACGGCCCTAATATAAAATCGTAGTGTGCGTAACAGCGCCCGTTTGGTTCCGAGAAGTAGGCGTATCGGGGAACCGCGTATTGAGCGCCGATTTCACAGGCTCCCGCACCGAGCGGCTGCGGTTCGAAACTGGTCGAGTGGCCGGGATCGAGCCGGAGGGCTCGGGCGGGAGTTGCTCGTTCAGAGGACGCGCGCGCGAGATACTACGGGCCGTGTTCGGCCACGGCCGGTTCACCCCGCACGCGCTCGGCGCTTGTCCCCGCAGCCGTCTCGATCACATCGAGCACGAATTTCGTGACCGCCTTTTTCGTCAAGCGACAGAAGACCGTCTCTGTCGTGGCGAATGAGCCGTTCTCAAAAATCTTGTTGGACGGCGCGCCACCGCCGCAAACACTGAAATACTCGCACTCTTGTCGGCAGAGTTCGACGCCCCGCCCGATTTCGTCCGACATGCGACGCAGCGTGGCGGAGTTTGCCATATCGTCAAAGCTGTCGGTGAAAACGTTACCGACCGCAAAGCTCGGATAGTCGCCAAACGAGTAGCCGGCAAGCTCTGGCGAGAAAGTATAAACATTGCCGTGCACGTCGATGGTGATAATCCCAAATGGATCGACCTGCTCGTTGCTCTGGGCGAGTTCGTCCGAGAACCGGATCCACGCCAGCGCTTGCTCGAATTCGCGCACTTCGATGGGAAACTGCTCGCGCTTCATCAACTCGAAAAATTCCCGCATGAAGGCGATGACCTCCTCGCTCGTCACGTCATCGCCAAAGCAATGCTCCTGGTTCACGCCTTCTTTCTCTTCGATGTTGAAGGCAATGCGGCGAATATCGTTGTCGCGATAGAATTCAAACATGGCGCGCGGATCCGCCAAAGAGCGACGCGTCAGAACCGAAATGACGTGGAAGGGCACGCCCGCATCCCGCAGGCACGTGATGCCCTGCATGGCCTTGGTGTGCGTGCCGCCACCGCGGCGGGTAACGCGCACCGCGTCGTGGAACTCTTTGGGTCCATCGATACTGACCCCGACATCCACATTCCAGGCAAGGAACAGGTCGCACCACTCTCTAGTGATGAGCGTCCCGTTGGTCTGGAAGCAGTGCGAGATCGTGAGGCCTTCAGGGCAATCGGCCCGCATCCCCTCGAACACGGTGGCGTAATAGGGGGCACCCATCACCAGCGGCTCGCCGGCATGCCAGATGACCGCGACATCGTCCTTGATCGTCGGAAAGGTGACGACCTTACGAAACAACTCGCCCATTTTTTCGGCCGGCATGACGGCCTTGTCAGATCTGCCCGGCAGATAGCAATAGGCGCAGTTGATATTGCAGAACGGCGTTGGCTGCAGAATGAGCAACGCCGTCTTTGAGGTGATTTTCATGGATCGCCCAGCACTCCAGGGACAGCCGCAGCCCGCGCTTACTGTTTGGCACCCATCCGCTCAAGCTCATCCTTGGCCTTCGAAAGACCGGGATCGATTTCAAGCGCCTTTTTGAAGTCAGCGGTCGCCGCCTCCTTCTTGCCGAGTTCGGCCAACACCATCCCGCGCGTCATTAGCGCATTGGCGTTGCTCGGCTGCATCGCAACTGATCGCTCCGCGTCCGCCATCGCAAGGTCCGTCTTCTTGTATTTGAGCAGGGCAAAAGCACGCTTCTGATATGGCGTACCGATGTGCGGGGCCAGTTTTATCGCCCGGTCGTAGTCGGTGATTGCATCTTCCCAACTGCTCTTTTCGGCATAGCTATCGCCGCGCATCACATAAGCGGATGTGAAGTTCGGCCGTGTATCAATCGCCTTGCCGAAAGCCGCGATGGCCTTCTCGCTGTTGCCGTTTTTGGCCTGCGCAAATCCGAGGTTTCGGTACGCATCGGAAAAATCGGGATTGAGCTTGCCCGCCTTTTCAAAAT